>CALVYX010000110.1 GCA_944372315.1 uncultured Bacilli bacterium | reverse complement strand
TAAAGAGACTAAGAATTTTATTGAATTAATTTTTGATGAAGAGTATTCTAATAAAATTGATGGAGAAAAGGTCTTCGAAGAGGCATATAAAATTTCTAATATGTTTAGATTTATGTTCAAAAATAATCATTTAATTATTATTCTTGATATCTTAAAATTGAATAAACATTATATTTATTATTTAGTGGAATTGCTTGATAAAATAACTTTTAATGAATAGAGTCAAGGTTGACTATTAAACATATATTTGATAAGATTAAGTTATTAAGAATAGAAATAGGTGTTATTATGAATAATAATGTAGATATAGATATAAATGAAATGTTTAGTGAAAAACATCAAAAAATGTTTTTTGATAAATTAAGATTGGATTTAGACAATAATACAGATACTTTTAAATTAGCAACTAAAAATATTATAAAAATAGAAATGGCTAAATTGTTGTCTTCTTTAAAAAAAATTTATGATAAATACTCTTTAGATATAGACGATGAACTTATAAAACAAATTTTAAATGATAGTAAAAATTCAATGCGTGAGAGTACTATGATTGTAATTGATGAAAAACGTGATAAAAATAAAAATTATGTGAGCAATCAAGAAAATCAATCAAGCAATACTAAAAAGTTTTTAAAGGAATATAGTAAGCAAATAGATGATAATGAACTTCCTTTTGAAGAAAACCTAAATTTAGCGATTAAAGAGGAAACGGAAGTATCATTGTATAATAAATTAATGAATGCTTACTCTTGTGTTAACGAAGAAATGCATCAAGATATTTTAACAACTATAAATATAAATTTTTCTCAAACATTATTTAATAGAATTAGTGGTGAAAGTATGCATCGAAATCAAACTTTAAAAAATATGGCAGAAGAGACATATAAAAAATATTTAGATTTAGATAAAAGTCGCATCGTAAAAAATGAAAGTGTTAAAATAAAAAGCTTACAAGAATCAAAATAAACTCATTATGAGTTTTTTTTTAACTTATAACTGGTAAAATTTACCAAAGGAAATATACCCCTAAAGAGATTATAATTTATGTAGTAAATGAAAAAATTATTTACTGGTAGTAGGTATAATTTTTAATTCACAACAAATACTAATGTGTGAAAGAAAGAGGGTAATTTGCTATGGAAACAACAGGAGTAGTTAGAAGAATAGATGATTTAGGTAGAGTTGTAATCCCTAAAGAAATACGAAGAACTCTTGGAATTAAAGATGGTACCTCATTAGAAATATTTGTTGAGAAGGACATGGTTGCTTTAAAAAAACATTCTTCAATGAATAATTTATTACACTTTGCTGAAGTATACGTTGAATCTATTTATAATGCATTAAAAAAAGATATTATAATAACAGATCGAGATAATATCATAGCATGTGCGGGTAGTTTGAAAAAAGAATATTTAAATAAACCTATTAGCAGTTATTTAGAAGAATGTATTAATAAAAGAAGTAATATTGTTGAAGAAGAAATGAAAAAAGTAAATATTATTAATGAAAAGCAAGAATATTGTAGTTATGTTATCAATACTATTATTTCCAATGGTGATTCCATAGGACTTATTATAATATTATCTTTGGATGATAAAATAAGTAGTTTAGAAATAAAAACAGCACAAATAGCTTCACAATTTTTTGGAAAGCATATTGAAGAATGAGAATAATCATGTTATAATAAAGTACATGTTTATTATGACTTTGAGGGAAAGAGATGTAATTAACTTATTATAGAGAGCTTTGGTTGGTGGAAAAAGTATAAAAATTACTGAAGATGGTTCCTTAGTCTTATTAGTCGATATGTAGGCTAATACGTTGACAGCGTTAATGTAATGAGTGCATAGTTTTACTATGAATTAAGGTGGTAACACGGATAATTCGTCCTTAAGGAGGTTTTATCTGTGTTTTATTTTTAGGAGGTTTATAAAAATGCCTAGATATTTTGAAAAAATTAATTTTGAACAATTTAAAAAAGATTGCAGTGATGACATGGAATTATATAATAGTTTTTCGTTACCAAAGAGAAGTACAAAGCATAGTGCGGGTTATGATTTTTTTTCTTTATATGACTTTATTTTACAACCGAATGAAATTATGAAAATTCCTACAGGTGTTAAAGTTAATATGAACGATGATGAAGTATTAATGTTATTTGTTAGAAGCAGCATGGGATTTAAATATAATATACGGATGTGTAATCAAGTTGGTATTTTAGATAGTGATTATTACAATAATTCTTCTAATGAAGGTCATATATGGATAAAAATACAAAATGAGGGAAATAAAGATTATATTGTAAAAAAAGGGGAAGCTATTTGTCAGGGAGTATTTACTAAATTTTTAACAGTAGATAATGAAGAAGACATAAATAAAGAAAGAAAAGGTGGCTTTGGTTCCACTAATGAGGAGGAATAATATGGAAAAATATTATATTAGTACTGCTATAGCGTATACTTCAGGTAAACCTCATATAGGCAATACTTATGAAATCGTATTAGCGGATGCTATTGCACGATATAAAAGACAAAAAGGGTTTGATGTTTATTTCCAAACTGGGACTGATGAACATGGTGAAAAGATAGAAATAAAAGCCAGAGAACAAGGGGTAACTCCACAAGAGTATGTTGATAAAATAGCAGCAGAGATTAAAAGAATATGGGATATTATGAATACTAGTTATGATCGCTTTGTAAGAACAACTGATCCTGATCATGAAAAAAAGGTGCAAAAGATATTTAAAAAAATGTATGATAAAGGGGATATATATTTAGGAAAATATGAAGGATTATATTGTACTCCATGTGAATCGTTTTTCACTGAAAGTCAATTGATTGATGGAAAATGTCCTGATTGTGGACGTGAAGTACACTATGCTAGTGAAGAGGCTTATTTTTTTAAATTATCTAAATATCAAGATAAATTAGTTGAATATTATAATAGTCATCCAGATTTTATTAAACCTGATTCAAGAAAAAACGAAATGATTAATAATTTTATTAAGCCAGGATTACAAGATTTATGTATTTCTAGGACGTCATTTAAATGGGGAATACCTGTTGATTTTGATCCTAAACATGTTATATATGTTTGGTTAGATGCACTTACTAATTATATTACCAATATTGGGTATGATGTTGATAATCCTACAGAAGAATTTAAAAAGTATTGGCCAGCAGATTTGCACTTAATAGGAAAAGATATTATCAGATTTCATACTATTTATTGGCCTTGCTTTTTAATGTCACTGGATTTACCACTTCCAAAACAAATATTTGGGCATCCTTGGTTGTTGTTTGGAAATGATAAGATGAGTAAATCTAAAGGAAATATTATGTACGCAGACGATTTAGTAGAATGGTTTGGTGTAGATGCTATTAGATATTATGTTTTACATGAAATACCTTATGCTAATGATGGAAGTCTTACTTATGAGTTATTAATAGATAGAATAAATAGTGATTTAGCTAACATATTAGGTAATTTAGTTAACAGAACGATTACTATGGCGAATAAATATTTTGATGGCACGGTTAAATACTTAAATAGAATCGAACCTTTGGATAAAGATTTAATTAATAGTATTAATTTATTAGATGAAAAAGTGGAAGATAAAATGAGTCGTCTAGAAATAGGTAGCGCTTTGGATGAAATTTTTGATGTATTAAGAAAAAGTAATAAATATATAGATGATACTATGCCATGGTCTTTAGCTAAAGAGGATAACAATAAAGAACGCTTAATGACGGTTATTTATAATTTATTAGAATCAATAAGAGTTTGTGCTGTTTTTCTAAAACCATTTTTACCTAGTACTAGTGACAATATTTTAGATCAATTAAATATAAGTGATGATAGAAGAGAATATGTTAATAATAATACTTATAATACAAATTCTCCAAAACCATTATTTCAACGAATTAACAAAGAAGAAAAATTAAAAGAAATTAATGAAAAATAGATTATTATATATGATAATCTATTTTTTTGATATAATATATTTTGATGTAAGAGGTGAAATATGTTAATAGATACACATTTGCATATAAACAATGATGATAACATAGGAAATATAATTAAAGAAGCGTATGATAATAATGTGAAATATTTAATCATTAGTGGTTGTGATAAAAAAGGAATATTAGATGCTTTAGAAATTGCAAAGAAATATGATAATGTTTATGCCACAATAGGCTTCCATCCTAGTGAAGTTGATGTAGTTAGTGATAGCGATTTATTATGGCTTGAAGAATTGCTTAAAACTAATAATAAAGTAATAGGAATGGGAGAAATAGGATTAGATTATTATTATGGAAAGGATAATAAAGATCAACAATTAAAGTTGTTTGCTGATCAATTAAAAATAGCAGAAAAATTACAAATTCCAGTTGTTATTCACTCTAGAGATGCTTTTCAAGATACTTATGATTTGTTAAAAGGGTATGATTTAAAAGGCGTTATTCATTGTTTTACTGGAAGTATAGAAGTAGCAAAACTTTATGTGAAATTAGGGTACTGTTTAGGTATAGGAGGAGTAATCACTTTCAAAAATAGTAATTTATCTTCTACTATTGAACAAGTTCCAATTGAAAATATTGTTTTGGAAACTGATAGTCCTTATTTAGCTCCGGAACCTTTTAGAGGAAAAACAAATAGTCCTAAATATATTCCTATAATAGCTAAAAAGGTGGCTGAAAGCAAAAAAATATCCACAGAAAAAGTGGAAAAGATTACCTCTTCTAATGTAGCTAGAATATTTGACTTAAAAATTTGAGTGTGCTATTATATTTTTGTAAAGACGAGGAGAAAGTATGAAAAATATATTATATATGATCAGAAACCAGCTTTGCGTAATATTGATACTAATTGTTATGTTTTTTATAGTAGTTAGTGGCAATAAAAAAGAGGAAGTAATTACTTATAATGTAAGTAGTATTAATTCAATTCAAGCTGTGCATTTAGTTTCTAAGTATAATGCTGAAGTAGTAGAAACAGTTTATGCAAATAATATGGCAGAAGTATTACAATATGGTCAAACTAACCCAGTAATATTTCAAGGGACAATGACTGGTTATGGTCCAGATTGTGTTGGATGTTCTGGTAAAGTATCTTGTCCGCCAAGAAATGATGTTAGAAATGGGAATATATATTTTCAAGATAATGATTATGGAACATTAAGAATAGTTGCAGCAGATAGAAACATTCCGTGTGGAACAGTAGTTAAAATATCTGGAGGAAGACTTGGAGAGCAAATAACTGCTGTAGTATTAGATCGTGGTGGTGCAATTAAAGGAACTTTAATGGATTTATTAATGCCTAGTGAAAGAACTTCTGGTTCTATAGGAAGGCAAAATGTAACTTATGAAATAATAAGATGGGGATGGTAAAAGTACAGGAATGTACTTTTATTTTATAAGGAGTCAGTATGAAATATTCACCAACAGAAGTTAGTAATAATTTAAAAGAATATAATTTTAATTTTAAAAAGAAATTTGGCCAAAATTTTATTATCGATGAGAACGTTATTGATAATATAATTAATAAAGCTAATATAAAAGAAAAATCATTAGTAATAGAAGTAGGACCTGGGAGTGGAGCTTTAACTTATAAACTATGTAAGGCTGCTGAATGGGTAGTCTGTTTTGAAATAGATTCTAGTTTAAAAGAGATTTTAGCCAATAATTTAAAAGAATATAATAACATTGAAATTATATATGAAGATTTTTTGAAAGTTAATTTGCAGGAAAAACTTTGTCAATATAAATATGAAAACTTATATTTGATTGCTAATTTACCCTATTATATTACCACTCCTATTATTACTAAAATTATTGATGATAAGATAGATATTGATAAAATTATCATCATGGTTCAAAAAGAAGTAGGAGATCGGTTTAATGCTAAACCTAATTCAAAGGATTATAATTCCTTAAGTGTTTTTTTGCAATATAATTTTGATATAAATAAAATAATGGATGTAAGTCGTAATGTGTTTCTTCCTAAACCAAATGTTGATAGTATAGTGCTAGAACTATGTAAAAAAGAAAAAATGTTAGTAAAAGATTTAAATAAGTTTTATAAATTAGTTAGAGATAGTTTTACTCAAAAAAGGAAGAATTTACGCAATAATTTAAAAAACTATAATTTAGATAAAATAGAGGAAGTATTGCAAAAGTATGGTTTTGATTTAAATTCAAGAGCGGAACAATTATCGTTAAATATTTTTGTTGATCTTAGCAACAATTTATAATAATTATAAATAAAGAAACATATAATTATCTGGGGATGATTATATGTTTTTTAAAGTTGGAGATCTGGTAACTAGAAATTCTTATAATAATGATATAGTCTTTAAGATTATTGAGGTTAATGACAAAATAGCATATTTAAAAGGACTTAACATAAGATTATATGCTGATAGTAGTATGGATGACTTAAAACTTGTAGAAGATGCCAGGATAGACGATAATGAGCTTATTGATAGAATAAGTACCTCGATAAGTTTAGATCGAAATGAATATTTTTACTTACCAGGTAAAATTTTACATTTTGATGGTGATACAGAATATTTAGAACGATGTATGAATTTTTATAAAAAATTAAAAATAATGGCTTATGGAGTTAACTTAAAAGAAGATGAAATACCTCTTGAAATAGGGAAATATCTAGAGGATTTGAAACCAGATATTGTAGTTATTACTGGCCATGATGTTTTTTATAAGAAAAACGGAAAAATAAGTGATATTAATAGTTATAAAAATAGTAAAAATTTTGTGAATGCTGTAAAAGAAGCTAGAAATTATGAGAAGTCTCATGATAAATTAATTATAATTGCTGGAGCGTGTCAATCCGATTATGAGGAATTGATTAAAGCTGGAGCTAATTTTGCAAGTAGTCCAAAAAGAGTTAATTTGCATGCTTTGGATCCTGCTATCATAGCCTCTTCTATAGCTTTATCGGATAAAAGTAAACCTATAGATTTATTGAAAATAATTGATAAAACTAAATATAAAGAAGAAGGTATAGGTGGGATTATAACTAACGGCACAATGTATACGGGGTACCCAAGATGAATATAGAGAAAATAAAAAATAATTTGGAACAGAACAAAGGGAAACCTTTAAATTTTAGATTTAATGGTAGTAGAAATCAAACTGAAACTTTTAAAGGAACGATTGAAAATACTTATAATTATGTATTCCTAATTAGAGTAGATGATGAAAACGCAAAGATTAGGTCATTTAGTTATACAGATGTTTTAACTGAAAGTTTAGAGATTTTTGTTGATAAATAGAGAAAAAAGTTGCATTTTATCATAATTTATTATAAGATCATATTATAAAGTTATGTAAATATGACACATACTTTAAGAGGGAGGATAGGCAAATGAAAATTACATCTGTAAACGTGCGAAAAATTGAAAAAGAAAATTCACGTATGAAAGGGATCGCGTCTGTATTAATAGACGATAGTTTTGCAGTACATGATATTAGAATTATTGAAGGAGATAACGGATTATTTATTGCAATGCCAAGTAGAAAAACAGCTACAGGAGGGTATCGTGATATAGCACATCCAATTAATCCTGAAGGTCGCGCATTGTTTGAAGAGGCTATTTTTGAAGCATATAAAAATGCTGATCAACCTTCTGAAGAATAATTGCTAATAAAACAACTACATTAGTTGTTTTTTTATTGTCATATTCATTCTATCTTTTCATATAGTTAATTAGGAGGAATTAATATGGACAAGACAGATAATAGTATAACTAATTATAATCATGGAATAAGCGTTATTGAACGCAAAAACATAATAGTAACAGGGGTAAAAAAAATAGATAATTTTGATAACGAAGAATTCCTTATGGAAACTACAATGGGATATTTGATCGTCAAAGGAGAAGACTTAGAATTAATTAAGTTAGATACAATGCAAGGAAATGTATCAATAAAAGGGTTAATTAAGAGCTTTACTTATGCAGAAGAGGGAAAAACTAAAGATAAAGAAAATAGTATTTTTAATAGGTTATTTAAATAGTGAATTTAGAAATTCAAATTCAATCATTAATTTTTTCTTTAGTTTTTGGAATGTTCTTTGCTCTTATGTTTAATCTGTTTTATAAACATTTATTTAATGGAAAATTAATATTTAGAATTATAACTAATTTAATATTTGTAGTAATAAATACTTTGTTGTATTTTGCAATTTTAAGAATGATTAATAATGGAATTATTCATTTATATTTTATTATTATCATGATAATAGGTTTTGTAATTGGTAATATCAAAACTAAAGTTATTAGAAAATATCGCTTAGAAACTTTATAGAAAAATATGATAAATAATCATTGTTTATCATATTTTTTATGTGAAAAGAAGGCGGATATTAATGACATAATATTATTTTTGATGTATAATTATATTGGGGTTTTGCCAGGAGGTTTATGAAAATTATAGATCAATATAAAAAAATTAATAAATTAATCGAAGAGGCATCTAGTATATTTGTAGTTGGTCATAAGGATTTAGATCTAGATGCATTAGGTGCATGCTTATCTATGTATAGTTATGTTTCTGCTAAGAAAAGTGAGGTTTATTTTATTGTTGATGATGTTAGAACAGAAAAAGCAGTAGCTAAAGTAATTAAAGAACTATCTAATACTATCAAGTTTATTAAAGGAGAACATGCTATTAAATTAAAAAACCACGACAGTTTATTGATTATTTTAGATACTAATAAAGATTATTTGCTACAAAATGATAATTTGAATAGTGCCTTTGATAATAAAATAGTTGTAGATCATCATGGTGAAGGTGATGGAACAATATATGATTCACTATTAATAATTGATAATGATGCATCTAGTACATGTGAAATGATGACAGAGTTTCTTAAATTAAATGATTTTGTGATTGATAGTTATTTAGCTACAATTTTATTGTCAGGTATTATTTTAGATACTAATAATTATGTTTTAAAAACAGATAGTAATACTTTTTATTATTCTTATTATCTTACTACTTGTGGTGCTAAACCTACTAAAGTCCAATATTTATTAAAACAAGATTTAAAAAAATATATAAAAAGGCAAAAGATGATTACTAATGTAAAAATAATTAATAACATTGCTATAACTAAGGGACCACAAAACGAAATATTTAGACGTGAAGAAATTGCAAAAACTGCAGATACACTATTATTGTTTAATAAAATAGAAGCATCTTTTGTAGTAGCTAGAATTGATAAAGATAAAATTGGTGTAAGTGCTAGATCTATGGGGAAGCTCAATGTCGGACAAGTATTAGGAATGCTTGGAGGCGGAGGAGATATTCATGAAGCTGCTGTTAAATTAAATAATACTACAGTTAACAAAGTGGAAAATGAAATATTAAATATTATAAAAATTTTATAACTCGAGGAGGGATGGTTGTGAAAGTAATATTTACGAAAGATTTAAGAGGACAAGGTAAAAAAGGAGATATTAAAGAAGTAAAAGATGGATACGCAAAAAATTTTTTAATAAAAAATAATTATGCCGTTCAACTTACTGAAAGTAGTTTAAGTAAATATAATCGTGAATGTGAAGAACAACGCCAAAATGATGCTAAATCACGTGAAGAAGCAAAAAAAATGAAAGAGAAACTTGAAAAGATTGAACTTGATTTTACTGTTAAAACTGGAAAAGATGATCGCGTTTTTGGGAGTATTAGTCCTAAACAAATTAAAGATGAATTAGAAAATAAAGGTTATAATGTTGATAAAAAACAAATAGAATTTGATCATACTATATCTAGTTTAGGATATCATGATGTTAAAATAAATTTATATAAGGATATTTTCGCTAAAATAAAAGTTAAACTACAAAAATAGGAGGTGAAGTCATGCCTAACAAAAATGTACCTAGTAATTTTGAAGCAGAACAATCAGTAATTGGCTCAATGTTTTTATCTAAATATGCATTAGAAAAGGCATGTGAAACTCTTACTAAAGAAAGCTTTTATTATCATAACAACGCTTTAATTTTTGATACAATTAAAGAAATGAGTGAAAACAAAAAACCGATTGATTTAACTACAATAACTTCAGAATTAAAGAGTAAGAATTTACTAAATGAAGTAGGAGGAGTCGAATATTTATCAGAGGTATTAGAAAGTGTACCTACTGCTGCTAACGTTGAATATTATATCAAATTAGTTGAAGATGCCGCTATATTAAGACGATTAATTGAAGTTTCAACAGATATTACTACAAATGCTTATCAATCTTTTGGTAATGTTAATGAGACTTTAGATGAAGCAGAAAGAAAAATTTTAGGAATTGTAAAAAATAGACGTTCAACAGAATTTAAAACAATAAGAGAAGTTTTAGACTCTACGCAAGCTAATTTAGAAAAATTGGCTGCTTTAAAAGGCGATATAACAGGTATTCCTACTGGATGGTATGATATTGATAATATTACGACTGGTCTTCAAGGAAATCAATTAATTATTATTGCTGCTCGCCCAGCAATGGGTAAAACAGCTTTTGCTCTAAATCTAGCAACTAATATTGCTATTAATACGAATAAAACTGTAGCTCTTTTTAATATGGAAATGGGAGCAGAACAATTGGCTTCTAGAATGTTAAGTTCTCTTGGTCAAATAGAAGGAAAAAAGTTGGCAACAGGCAAACTTATGAATGATGACTGGAAAAGGGTAAACGAAGCAGTAAGCCAATTATCTGATGCCAAAATGTATATGGATGATACTCCAGGTATTACCATTGGTGAAATAAGATCTAAATGTAGAAGATTAGCTAGTAGTGAAGAAGGATTGGGCATAGTAATTATTGACTATTTACAGTTAATTTCTTCTTCTACTAATTATGGAGCAAATAGACAACAAGAGGTATCAGATATTTCCAGATCATTAAAAACAATGGCTATGGAACTAAATGTTCCAGTAGTAGCATTAGCTCAATTATCACGCGCAGTAGATGCTCGTGAGAACAAAAGACCAATCATGAGTGACTTAAGAGAATCAGGATCTATTGAACAAGATGCGGATATTGTAGCGTTTTTATATCGTGATGATTATTATAACAAAGAAAAAGCAATTGATGCTAATACTAGTATTAGTGAATTTATTATTGCTAAGCATCGTAATGGCCCAACAGCAACAATAGAATTATTATTTAAAAGAGATACATCGACGTTTTTAAGTTATCAAAAAGAGGGACAAGGTGATTAATATGAATCCTAAGACAATTTTGTATACTATAATAGCATTAATAATGAGTTCTAGTGTTTTCTTATTTAATTCTAGTACTGCTTCTGATCCACAGGAAGTTTATAGAGTTTATTTGGATGGTAAATCAATAGGTCTTATATATTCTAAAGCTGAATTAGAAGACTATATCAATGAAGAAGAAGAAACTATTAAAAATCAATATAATGTTGATAGTGTATATATACCAAACAATTTGGATATTGTTAAAGAAGTAACTTATAACGAGAAAGTGCAAAGCGCTGCAGCTATTTATGATGAAATTAAAGATAAATCTTCTTTTACGATAAAAGGATATAAGATAACTATTAAAGGTGTCGAAGAAATGACTGAAGAAGGTACTAAACAGACTGAAGATGTTAGTGTTAATGTTTTAGATAAGGACATTTTTGTAGATGCTGTTGATAATGCGATTGGTGCATTCGTTGATGATGAAAGTTATCAAAAATTCTTAAACGATCAACAAGAAGAAATTACAGATGAAGGGACTTTAATAGAAGATATTTATTTACAAAATGATATTATCGTTAAAGAAGCAAATATTTCTATTAAAGATCAAATTTTTTTAACAGTTGAAGATTTAAGTAAATATTTATTGTTTGGGACTTTAGAGGAACAACAAAAGTATACTGTAAAAGAAGGAGATACGATTGAAACAGTATCATTTAATAATAAGTTATCTGTAGGGGAGTTTTTGATTGCTAATGAACAATTTAATAGTGCTGATAATTTATTATATCCTGGGCAAGAAGTAACTCTTGGCATTATTAAACCAGCCTTTAGATTGGTAGAAGAAGATCATGTTGTATCAGTGGAAGATAACCATTATACAACAATATATGAAGATGATCCAACTTTAGCAATAGGAACAGAAATTGTAAAACAAGAGGGTGTTGATGGAGTCAATCGAGTTACAAGAAAAATTAAAAAAGTTAATGGTGATATTATAGAAGCACTTCCTGTTAGTACAGAAGAAATAAAACCAATGGTTAGTAAAATAATAGTTAGAGGTCAAAAACAAGTTTCAGGAGTTGGAAATTTACAATTATGGTTCTGGCCTACAGCAAGACCATATATTATTTCTAGTACATATGGATGGCGTTGGGGAAAATTACATGAGGGTCTTGATATTTCTGGTACAGGGCGTGGTTCACCAATATATGCTGCTAATAACGGTGTGGTAGTACAAGCTGGTTATACTGGTACTAATGGTAATTATGTATATATTGATCATAATAATGGTTATTATTCTGTTTATGCCCATATGGATAGTATTAGAGTATCAAAAGGCCAAATAGTTGAAGGTGGTCAATTAATAGGAACTATGGGTGATTCTGGATTTGCTACTGGAGTTCATTTACATTTTGCAATATATTATGGATATCCATTCTTAGGCGGAGTTTCTGTAAATCCGAGGCGTTTTCTATAATGAAAGTTAAAATAATAGCAAGTGGTTCTAAAGGAAATTGTACTTTAGTAATGAGTAGTACTACCAAGATTTTGATTGATGCGGGTGTAACAGCGATACATATAAAAAATAGTCTAGAATCAGAGGGTATTGATATAAATACTTTAGATGGAGTATTAATTTCTCATACTCATAGTGATCATATTAAAGGGTTAGTACAAATAGTAAAAAAATATGGGCTAAAAGTTTATGCTACACCACAACTTCTTTATGATTTAATAAAAATAATTCCTATTGAGTCTATTATTGTAATTAATGAGAATTTTGAAATAGGAGATATTAATATATTACTTATGGAAACTTCTCATGATGTTATGTCCTATGGATTTGTTATTGAAAATAAAGGCACATCGATGGTATATATTACTGATACTGGATATATAAATAAAAAATATCATAAATTAACATTAAATAAAAATATCTATGTCATAGAGACTAATCATGATGAAGAAATGCTGATGAATGGCCCATATCCTTATCATTTGAAACAAAGGGTCATAAGTGATAAAGGTCATTTATCTAATCGTTATACAGGTAAATACTTATCTAAAGTAATTGGAATCGATACTAAATATATATTTTTAGCTCATATTAGCGAAAATAATAATACTTATGATTTAGCTTTAGAACAAGTAAAAGATGAATTAATAAATTCGGAATTTAATAATTATGAAATGATTGTTACGCATCAAAATGAAGAAACGGAAATGATAGAGGTATAAATGATAAAAATTATATGCGTGGGAAAACTAAAAGAAAATTATTTAAAAGATGCTATTTATGAGTATTATAAAAGAATTAGTAAATATACTAAAATTGAAATAATGGAAGTTGATGATATAAATATAGGAAATATTGCTAATATTTTGAAAAAAGAAGAAGAACAAATAATAAAATTAATTGACAAGAAAGATTATGTTATCACTTTAGAAATAGCTGGAAATAAAATTAATTCATTTGATTTGGCAAAAAAAATAGATTCTATATTTAATAATTATAGTAATATTACATTTATTATAGGATCTTCTTATGGTTTGTCAGATAATATAAAAAATCTTGCTAATTATAAATTATCATTTTCAGATTTAACTTTTCCACACCAACTATTTAGAGTAATGTTATTGGAACAAATATATAGGGTTTTTAAAATAAATAACAATGAAGAATATCATAAATAAAAGTGATGAAATCATCACTTTTTTCATATTTTAATATATATTTTAATAAAATTAATTGGTGATTATTATTTTAACAGAAATAAATAAACTAGTATGGGGGATTACTACAATACTGTTAATTAGCAGCGGACTTTATTTTAGTAAAAAACTTTGTTTTATTCAATTTAATATAAAGGAAATGATTAAAGGATTTAAAAGTTCAAAAAATGAAAAAGTCTCTCCGTTTAATACTTTGATGTTAACTCTTGCTGCAAGAATAGGAGTCGGTTCATTAGCGGGAATAGCTTTAGCTATTTATGTTGGAGGACCGGGAACAATATTTTGGATGTGGATATCAACTTTAATTGTGATACCAAACGCTTATGTTGAAAGTTTTTTAGGAGTATTATATCATGAAAGGAAAGATGGTTTTAATCAAGGAGGACCTTCTTATTACATTTCTAAAGGATTAAAAAAAGAAAAATTAGCTAAATTGTATTCAATTTTAATTATTATTTGTTATATATTTGGTTTTTTAACTATTCAATCTAATACTATTTCTAAATCATTTAGTAATTTAATTGGAATTTCTCCCATAATTACAGGAATTATAGTAGCTCTCATAACAGGATTAGTTATTTTTAAAGGTGTAAAAGGAATAATTGATGTTTCTTCTAAAATAATGCCATTTATAGGTATACTCTATGTAGTAATGTCTTGTTATATATTAGTAATAAGTATAGATCAAATTCCTAAAATACTCGCTTTAATTGTAACTGAAGCTTTTAATTATAAATCGATGGGATTAGGACTTATTACTCCTTTTATTATTGGCTTTCAAAGGGGAATCTTTTCAAATGAAGCAGGAATTGGTAGCGGTGCTATAGCAGCATCTACAGTTGATAATGACGATGCCAAAGGCCAAGGTATGATTCAAATGGCAGGAATTTATTTTACGAGTTTAGTTCTTTGTACTTTAACTGCTTTAATAATAATGTTAAGTGATTATAATAATATAGTATTTTCAAATATTAATGGTATTGAATTAACACAATATGCTTTGAATTATCATCTGGGTCCATTTGGTGAAATTCTTCTTTTGATTACTATTTTTATTTTTGCCTTTTCTACCATAATTTCTGGGTATTATTATGGAGAAAATAGTCTTAAATTTCTAAAAAAAGAAGTTTCTAATAAAGATATATTAAATTTAAAAACAATAACGATATTGTTATTGATAATTGGTAGTATAATAAATTCAATGTTTTTATGGAATGTTGTTGATATTTTTATAGCTATTATGGGAATCATAAATATCTATGCAATTATTAAACTAAGAAACAAAGTCAAATAAGTATGTTATAATGATTTTAGGTGAAGTTTATGATTGGAAATGACTGGGATAATTTATTAAAAGATGAATACAATAAAGATTATTTTAAAGATTTAGAAAAATTTGTTTTAAAGGAATATAATGCTAAAACTATTTATCCTAAAATTAATGAAGTTTATAATGCATTTCGTTATACTTCTTTTAATGATATTAAAGTGGTAATTATTGGTCAAGATCCATATCATGGAGAAAATCAAGCGGAAGGATTATGTTTTTCAGTAAAAAAGGGGGTTCAAAAACCACCTTCATTAGTTAACATCTTTAAAGAATTGCATGATGATTTAGGATATGCTATTCCAAAAAATGGTAGTTTAGTATCTTGGACTAAAGAAGGAGTTCTTCTTTTAAATGCTGTACTTACTGTTGAAAAAGATAAAGCAGCATCTCACAAAGGAAAAGGATGGGAAATATTTACTGATGAAGTTATAAAAATTATTAATAAAAAAGATACCCCAGTAGTTTTTATTCTTTGGGGTAGTTATGCAAGAAGTAAAAAAGAGCTAATTACTAATAAAAAACATTTTATTATAGAATCAGCTCATCCTTCTCCTTTATCAGCATATAATGGCTTTTTTGGTAGTAAACCTTTTTCTAAAGCCAATACTTTTTTAATAGAACATGGATTAAAACCAATTAATTGGGAAATAAAAGATTAATTTTTATTTCTTTTTTAATATTTCAAATTCTTCTTCGATTGGGTCGTTGTATAGTTCTCTTTTGTAAAGATGTTTAAATTTGGCTATTATATTACTAGGAAATTTTTTGATTTTAGAATTTAAAATAATAGTATTATCATTATAATAATTTTTGGTGGCAATACATTCAATATTTATTCGATATAACTCGTCTATTAAAACTTTTGTATCATCTTCTGGGATAAAACTACGTCTATTTTCCAAAAAGTCTTTTAGTTCACTATATGCATTATTTAATATAGAATTTAGTTTAAATTCATCGTCGCCTATTTCATCTAAATTACATAGATAATTAAAATTAGTTTC
>CALVYX010000109.1 GCA_944372315.1 uncultured Bacilli bacterium | reverse complement strand
CAAAATTAAAAGAGGATGTTTATTCCTCTTTTAATATTTCATTTATTTTGTTAGTAGCGTTAATAACTGTTTCATTATCTGGTATCATAACATATAGTTTAGTACCACCATATGAATAAGTATAATCTAGTGCATCACTACCATTTAAACTTATATTTTCTATTTGCCATTTAGGAGTTTTATCTATTTGCATTTTAATAAATTCAGTAATAGATTCATTATCAATATTAGTTATGAATGAATCGCTTAAAGCATTTAATAAGCTTGTATATTTAGTAATAATACTTGGGCTAATGGCTTTATTTATTAAAGCTTCAATCATAGCAGCTTGATTTTCTACCCTTACTCTATCTCCCTCACTAAATGATTTTCTTTCTCTTACAAAGGAAAGTGCTTTTTTGCCATCAACAAAGTTATATCCAGCATTATAGTAATATCCATCTTTACTTGTAAAACTGTACTTAGAATATACATTTACTCCACCTAAAGCATCAACTATATCAATAACTGATGTAAAGTTTACTTTAACATAATAATTTATTTTAATACTTAGTAGTTGCTCTAGGGTAGCAACACTTTCTTCTATTCCATATATTCCTGCATGAGTTAGTTTATCTTTGGCATTTTTGCTTGCTAGTGTTACATAATAATCTCTCGGGATTGATGTTATAAGTATTTTATGAGTTTTAGGATTTATTGTAATAATCATATTAACATCACTTCTAGAAACACTGCTTACTGAACCATATGTATCTATACCAGATATGTATATATTAAACGAATCTTTAGTTATATCTACATTATGAGCAATATCTTCTATTTCAACATCTAGGGAAAAATCATATATGACTCTATATTGATTTATAAAATCAGAATCACTTTCGTTAATCATACTTAATAGTGAGTTTTCAATTAACATTCCTGCAAATTTTTTATTTAAAAAATCATCTTTTAAAATAGTTATATTATCTGTTGTTGTAAATTGAACATCTATATTTTTTTCGATTTTTTCTTTAGCTTCTTTTAAGCCATCAGTTGTAAATGATAAACTGCCGATTACTTCATTTTCTAAATCACTTAATTGTTCATATTCACTATTTTCTAATACAAGCAAACTATAATTTTCTGTTTTATAATTAGTAAAGCCTAATTTCTTTAAAAAACCTATGGTATTTAGTTCATAGATGATAATTAGAACTAGTAAAATTATATATACTATTGATATAATTGTTCCTATGGCTCGTTTTTTAGCTCCACTTTTAGTTAGAATTAAACTTGTAAATATAATATCAAATAATACTAATAATACACTAAGAACTAAAAAATATTCTCCTGGTAAAATATCTATAAACTTAAATAAACTTAAGGTTAATAATGTAATCATTGCCATAGCAATTGCTAAAAATTTAAAAAATGGAATTGTTTTTTCTTTTCTTTTTGTCATAATTCCTCCTTTTTTGTATTACCATTATATCACATTCATTCTTATTTACATAAATTATAATAAATTTAAAATAAAATAAGTAAAGTAAATGTATAGTAATAAGTAGGTTGTTCCTAATAAGAGTGATGATATAACATCGCTTAAATAGTGCACTCCTAGATATATTCTAGAGTATCCTACTAAAAGAATTATGATTGTTAAAAATACTAATATTATTACTTTTAGGGAAATTATAAGATTGCTAATAATTAGAAGAAAGATAATAAAACCATAAAATGTTGTAGATGTAAAAGTATGTCCTGATGGATAAGAATAACCTTTTTCAAATACTAACCTGTTAATATTGGGTCTTTGTCTTTTAAAAATATTTTTAGTTAATCCTATTAACAGCCAAGTTATTATCATGTTTATAATGATAAGAATAGGAATTGTTTTATCTTTTATAATAATAAACATTAAAAGACATAAAAAAGCTATGTATTTACCATTTGCTAGAGTTGTTATTATCTTATACATATTTATTTTTAAATTGGTTATTTTAATATGGTTATAAAATTTATTATCTATAACTGTTAGTTTTTTCTTTAACATAAGATTAGACCATATTAAAAATAATATAAATAAAATACTTGAAATCAATATCATAATCATCACTTTATTATTATATACTAAAACTTAGTATTTTTGCTAGTACTATTACTGTTTTTATGTTATAATTAGCTTGTAATTGCCTATGTGGCGGAATTGGTAGACGCGCTGGACTCAAAATCCAGTGGTAGCAATATCGTGTGGGTTCGAGTCCCACTATAGGCACCATTTAGTATTGAAGTAACTTAAAAAAGTTAGAAAAAGAATGTATAATAAAAATATATTCTCAAACTTTAAAAGGAGTCATTTTTTTAATGAAAAACACAAAAATATAAAAGAAATGAACTTTGATGTTATGTGTCAAAGACTAAAGATAGAAAGAAATAAAAATTATCTTTCACGACAAAACGTATCTAAATCTATTGGTATTACACAATCTCATTATGTTACATACGAAAACGGACATAATATTATACCAATAACACGATTAATAAAACTATCTAAATTATATAATGTTTCTCTTGATTATTTAATGGGTAAATGTAGTTAAATACAGTTACTCATTTTTTATTTAACAATCAAAAAAGACCAACTAATTAAAGTTGATCTAATAGATAAATTGTAATTTGTATTACTCTTTATCTTTTTTGCTATTTCTATATAATATACTAAATGTTAGTGTAAATAGCATTGGTATAACTGAATAACCAGCGTTATCTAATTTATGAGTGATTACCAAGTATCCACTAATTAAAGTCAAAATTGCAAATACAAAACT
>CALVYX010000108.1 GCA_944372315.1 uncultured Bacilli bacterium | reverse complement strand
TTAAAGGAAATAGTGATGATACTTTATTTATTGAAAGTAAAAATGATTTAGGTAAATTAAATATTGAATTAAATGAACTTAATCATAAGTTATTAGAACTTACTAGACGTGAAGAGAAACTAAATGGAGAAATGAATATCTTAAAAGAGCGTAGTAAATATGATGCATCTAACAGTAAAGTTCATGAAAATATTGCAAGACTAAAAGAAGAAAAATTAAAATTAGATAATAGTCTATATTTAATTAATAAAGATATTGAAGACTTAGTAAATGAAGTTAATACACAAAAAGAAGATATTAATAAAATAGAATTAGAAGTAGCTAATTTAAAGAAGAGAAAAGAAGCAAGTATTAATGATTTAGATAATAAAAATAGAGAAAAGACGAATACTAGCCATAAAATAGAAGTTCTTAATAATTATCTTCAATCCGGTGGTAGTTTATCTTCTAGTGTTAAGGCTGTTTTAAATAATCCAAGACTTTCTGGAATTCATCAAGTATTAGGTAATTTAATAGAAGTAGATAATAAATATACTAAAGCATTAGAAGTAGCGCTTTTATCTAGTAAACAATATATTGTAGTAGATGATGAGAAAAGTGCCAAAGCTGCTATTACTTATTTGAAAGATAATAATTTAGGACGCGCTACTTTCTTTCCTATTACGGTGATAAAACCTAGAGGTATTGATCCTGAAACATTGAGTTTATTAGTAAAAGAAGAGGGATATATTGATATTTTTGCTAATATCGTAACTTTTGATGATAAGTATTATGGAGTAGTATCTAACCAATTAGGAAATGTTATTTTAGTAGATAATATTGATACCGCTAATAGAATTAGTAAGAAAATTAATCAAAGATATAGAATTGTAACCATAGATGGAGATGTCGTTAATGTAGGAGGATCTATTACTGGTGGTAGTATTCAAGTAAATAAGAGTATTATTAGTGAGAAAAAAGAACTTGAATATTTAATTAGACATAATAAAGATCTAGATATAGTGATTCATGATATTAATAATGATATCAAAAGATATAATGAAGAATTAACTGAAATAGAAGATACTTTATTCAAAAGTAAAACACAATTAGTAGAAACGGAAGAAATACTACATACAAAAGAAAATAGTAAAGTAGATATTACTAATAACTATGAACAAGTAAATAATGAATTAAATAGCTTAGGACATGTAGTAGATTCCTCTCTTTCTAAAGAAGAAGAGAGATTAATGAATGAATTCTATCAAGTAAATCGCGAAAAAGAAGAACTAGTTAAAGATATTAATAACAAGAATAAAGAAAAAGAAAAATTAACAGTAAAGATAGATGAAATGGAAGCTATCAACAAGATGAATAATTCACTTCTTTATAAGACAGAAAAAGAATTAAAAGAACAAGAAATATTACTTGGAAAATTAGATGTTAAATTAGATAATCACTTAAATACTTTAAGTGAAGAATATGAGTTAACATTTGAAAAAGCAAGAGCTGGATACATCTTAGAAATAGATCCTGAAGAAGCAAGAAGTAATGTTAATTTATATAAAAATAATATTAAAAAACTAGGTATGGTTAATTTAGCGGCTATAGAAGATTATAAAAGAGTAAGTGAACGCTATGAATTCTTAACTAGCCAAAAAAATGATCTATTTAATGCAAAAGATACTTTATTAGAAATTATTAATGAAATGGATCAAGTTATGAAAGAAGAATTCTTATCTAGTTTCGAGAAAATAGAAGTAGAATTTAAAAAAGTATTTAAAGAGTTATTCCGTGGAGGAACAGCAACGTTAAAATTAACGGATCCTGATAATATATTAGAAACAGGAATCGAGATTATTGCTTCCCCTCCTGGTAAGAAGTTAACTTCAATTTCACTATTGTCAGGTGGAGAGAAAACTCTTACTGCAATTAGTTTAATATTTGCTATTTTGAATGTTAGAGTAGTACCTTTCTGTTTATTTGATGAAGTAGAAGCAGCACTGGATGAAGCCAATGTTGATAATTTTGGAAAATACTTAGATAATTATAAAGATAAAACGCAATTCTTAATTATTACTCACAAAAAGAAGACAATGGAATACGCTAATACTTTATATGGTATTACTATGCAAGAGTCAGGGGTATCCAAATTAGTTAGTGTTAAATTAGATAAAATAGCGTGATGAAAGGACTGTACAAAAATAAATTTTGTGCTATAATACTAGTGAAATGCATGGAATAGGACATGATTATTAAATGATTTAGATAGAGAGCTATTGGTTGGTGGAAAATAGTTAATAGTTTAATAATTACTACCTAGGAGCAGAACTCGAAAGATGTTTCCGGATAAAACCGTTATTATGAATTAAGTTAAACCAAGGATGGTACCGTGTAATTCACTCCTGTTAGAATTTCTAACAGGAGTTTTATTTTAGGGGGGAATAAATATGACAGAAAAAGAAGAATTCAGAAAAGATTTGTTTAATTTAAAATTAAAGCAATATCTATTTGCAGCAGAGCATAAAAACATAAGTAATGAATTAAAAAATGAAGAAAAACAATTAAAAAAAGTATATGCTAAAAAAATTGTAATTAAAGAGATGGGAGATGGTAAAAATGATAAATATTAAAGAAAATGAAAAATTAAGTGTTATGAATCATTCTTGTGCTCATCTATTAGCACAAGCAGTAAAACATTTATATCCTAATGCTTTATTTTGGGTAGGACCAGTAATAGAAGAAGGTTTCTATTATGATATTGATTTAGGTGATGAAGTAATTAAAGAAGAAGATTTAGGAAGAATTGAAAAAGAAATGAAGAAACTTGTTAAGGATGGTAAAAGAATAGTAAGAAGTGAATTAACAAAAGAAGAAGCATTAGAAAAGTTTAAAAATGATCCTTATAAGATAGATTTAATATCTAGAATGGATGAAGAAGATACTGTTATTTCTTGTTATACACAGGGAGATTTCACTGATCTTTGTCGTGGACCACATGTAGAGTCAGTAAAAGAACTAAAATATTTTAAACTTATTAAATTTAGTGGAGCCTATTGGAAGGGAAATGCTAAAAATAAAATGCTTCAAAGAATTTATGGGGTATGTTTTGATAATGAAGAATCTTTAAATAATTATTTGAAAGAATTAGACGAAGCAAAAGAAAGAGATCATCGTAAAATAGGGAAAGAATTAGAAATTTTTATGGCGCATGATTTGGTAGGAAAAGGTATGCCGTTATGGTTACCAAATGGTGCCATTGTTCGTAAACAATTAGAAAATTATATTTATGAAAAAGAGCAAAAGATGGGGTATATGCATGTTTATACTCCGTGTGTAGGAACTGTTGATTTATATAAAACATCAGGACATTGGGATCATTATAAAGAAAATATGTTTCCTTCTATGAAAGTTGATGAAGAGGAATTTGTTCTTCGCCCAATGAATTGTCCACATCATATGTTAATTTATGGAAATCAACTTCATTCTTACAGAGATTTACCAATTAGAATAGGAGAATTTGCAACTGATTTTCGTTATGAAGCAAGTGGGGCAGTAAAAGGTTTAGAACGTGTTAGATGTATGTGTCAAAATGATGCTCATTTGTTTGTAAGACCTGATCAAATAGGAGAAGAGTTTAAGAAAGTTGTTTCTCTTATCTTAGATGTATATAAAGATTTTGGTATTAAAAACTATAAATTTAGATTATCTCTTCGTGATAGGGAGGATAAAGAAAAATATTTTGATGATGATGATATGTGGAATATGGCTGAAGATAAGTTGCGAGAGGTATTAGATGAATTAGGTTGTGATTATTATGAAGCTATAGGAGAAGCGGCGTTCTATGGTCCTAAATTAGATGTTGAAGTAAAACCGGCGGTAGGACCAGAAGTAACACTTTCTACTTGCCAATTGGATTTTCTATTACCTAGAAGATTTGAATTAACTTATATTGATAGTAATGGTGAAAAACAAGTGCCAGTAGTACTTCATAGAGCTATATTTGGAACTTTTGATAGATTTACTGCTTTTATTATTGAAGAAACTAAAGGTGCATTTCCTTTATGGTTGGCGCCAACACAAATTAATATTATTCCTGTTAATCCGGAAATACATTTGAATTATGCTAATAAAATATTTGAAGAATTAAAAAATAATAGTATCAGAGTGGAGTTAGATGAACGTAATGAAAAGTTAAGTTATCGTATGAGAGAATCACAAACCAGAAAGATACCTTATAGTTTAATATTAGGTGATAGAGAACAAGAAGAAGGAACTATTAGTTATAGAAAACATGGGGAACAAAATACTATTACAGTAGATAAAGATGAATTTATTAAATTTATAAAAGATGAGATTGATAATAAAAAGTTATAGTGAATTTGCTTTTTAGTCAATCTCTTTTTTTTTATCGAAAGAAATAGAGAATAGGAGTATTTTAGAAGAGATTATTTTTTTTGATAGAATAAATATATAAAATATTATACTCTGTAAAGTAAGAGCAAAAAGTAAAAAATTAACTTGCCAAATATTGGGGGATGGGGGATAATGTATATAGGATAAATTAAAACGGAGTGATAAGGATGTATAGGAATAAAAAGAAAATAATCATAGGAATTATGTGTGTATTAGTACTAGTAATGGTAGTAGTGTATGCAGCATTTATGACAAGATTAACAATAAATGGAACAGGGAATATCACTTCAACATGGAATATAGAAATAACCAATATAGAAAGTAATATTACAGGAACCGCCTATAATATAAGTGAACCAACGTATAGTGGAACCAATGCAACCTTTAATGCAGGATTAAATAAACCAGGAGATAAAATAGAATATAGTATTACGGTAAGAAATAATGGAAGTATAGATGCCATAATAAATACGGTAAATATAAAGACCACAGGAAGTTATGTAATTATCTTTACAGTAGAAGGGATACAAAATCAAGAAAGATTAGCAAGTGAAGAAAGCAAGACATTTAAAATCATAGTAGAGTTTGATACTGACGCAACAAGTATACCAAGTGATACTACGAAAGAATTAATAATGGATATTGAGTGTATACAAGATGATGGCCAACAGTTAAATCCAAGTGATCCAAATGTAGATAATACAGATACAGGATTAACATTAGTAAATGCCATATTAAGAGATAATACACCCCAAAGTGATGGAAGTATAGATTTTAGTCAAATAAGCAGTGATACTAACGGAAAAGGATTATATTATACGTCTACTAATACAGAAGATAATAAAACAGTATATTACTTTCGAGGAGCAGTAAAGAACAATTATGTAAGTTTTGCAGGATATTACTGGAGAATTGTAAGAATCAATGAAGATGGTTCGATTAGATTAATTTATCAAAAGAAAATAGATTCGTTTGGGGGGCTAGAAGATCCAATTCCTCCATCGATAGGAGGTAGTAGATTTAATGAAAGTGAAGTTGTAAACGATAATGCATATGTTGGATACATGTATGGAACAGCAGGAAGTGATACCTATGAAGCAACACATGCAAATACCAATGATAGCACTATTAAAACGTTTATTGACAGTTGGTATGAAGAAAATTTAATAAATTATGAGGAATATTTAGCAGACAGTGGATTTTGTGGGGATAGAAGTATCGCTAATGAACCAGGCTTATGGAATCCTCCAACATTTACATTTGATACAGCATTAGGATATGGAACAAATATGACATATTATGGAGCATACAATAGATTATATAATAATAAAACACCACAGTTTGCGTGTCCACAAAGTAATGATTTATATACAACTTCTAGTAGTAATAAGGGAAATAAATCTTTAGATTATCCAATTGGATTAATCACAGCAGATGAAGTAGCCTATGCTGGTGGAGTAAATGATAGAACTAATACTAATTATTATTTATATGAAGGTAACATGTCGCAAGCTTCTTATTGGACAATGTCTCCAGCATATTCTTTTTGGATTTGGGGGATTAATGGTCAAGTTGGCTTTGGTGATCAACTTGCACTTGCTTCATACAATGTGCGACCTGTCATTAATTTGAAAACTTCTATAGAAATTACAAGTGGCGATGGAACAACAGGAAATGTGTATATAATAAAAGAAAGTTAAAATAAGGTATCTATGATCTGATAGAACCAGTAGTAAAACTCTGTGTCACTGGCGAAAAGTTAGATTAAATAAGAGAAAACATACAGGATAATGCTATAAATGGTCCCCTAGGAACTTTGCAGATTCAACATTAGTTGCAGAAAAGTGTAGACAAATATAATATTTGTGTTATAATAGCTAACCAGAAAGCGCTAGTACAGGTTTTTAATAGAGTACTTGCGCTTTTTTGTATAATGTAAAGTAACGTCAAAAATATTTGCAATTTAAAAAAGATATGTTATATTAGTTTTGATCGTTATAGTAATGTTAGGGGGAGAAGTATGATATTATATGATGAAAAACACTTGGCTAATTTAAATGGTCAAGGTAAAGTAAATGCTAATGAAAGCAAAAAACTAACAGGATATGCATCAATTGATAAACCATGGTTAAAATGGTATCAACATGGAGAAGATTTTAAAGATATTGAATTTAATAAAACTAATTGTTATGATTATTTCTTTGATGTGACTAAAAATTATGATTGGCCATTAATAGAGTATTATGGTAAGAAATATACGAAAGAAGAAATTAAAGAAGAAACTGATAATTATATTAAAAGATTCACATCTATGGGTATTAAAGAAGGAGATACTGTTTCTTTTATATTATTAAATGTACCTGAAACAATGTTTTTCTTATTAGCTCTATCTAAAATGGGAGCAGCAGTTAATTTAATTAAATTTGATGAAAGTCCAGAAAGAATTAAATTTATGACTAATTTATCTAATTCAAAATATTTGTTTGCATCTGAAGTCCCATTTATTATGGATAATGTTTCTTCAGCTTTAGATTTGGGAAGTAATATTGAAAAAGTAATATCTCTTCCTGTAACAGAAGCAATACCAAAAGAAAAAATGACAAATATGCTTTATAAACAGGCAAAGAGTAATCTTCCAAATGAAACAGATGAAGATAAAATTATTGAAGAAGTAATAAAAATTTATCATAAAACAATTAATGACCGAACATCTTTAATAGAAAATCTTAAATCACATGGTGATTTTATTACCTTCGATGAATGGAAAAATACCTATCATGGAGAAGAAATGCGTACTATTGAAGGTGGTGCAGATAATACTGTAGCAATAGTTTATACTGGCGGTACAACTGGTGCTCCTAAAGGTGTAGAACTTACTAATAATAATTTAAATTATAGTGCTCATAATTTCTTATATAGTGAAATGGATTTCTATCCTAAATTAAAATCTATGGATATATTACCACCATCTATTGGATATTATTTCAATGCAACTTATGATTTGTTATGCTGTGGAGTAAGTGTTAACTTTATTTCTCAATTTAAAGTACAAGAATATCCAAATTTAATCAAAGAACATAAACCAAATATTTTTATGGCAGGACCTATTTTATTAAAGGCCATAGTTGATGCTGATATATTAGATGATACTTCATTTATGGTAGCACCAATTTCTGGTGGAGATAAATTATTCCTTGAAGAAGAGGAAAGATTTAACGAATATGCTAAGAGTAAAGGTGGAATAGCAACTGTTGGTGATGAGAAAATTGAAACTAGAGTTCGTCAAGGTTGGGGATTAACAGAAAGTACTGCTGCAGCATCTTATTTAAATAGAGGGGCTGCTAAAACCGGTAGTATTGGTATACCTTTAATTGATGTTACTGTTGGTGTATTTGATTATGTACCAGCGGATGAATTTGATAAAGATACATTAGAAGAGAAAAAATACGGTGAAATAGGAGAATTATGTATCACTGGAGATACAGTAATGAAAGGATATTTAAATAATCCGGAAGCTACTAAGGCTCTTTTAAGAGAACATAGTGATGGGAAAATATGGTTACATTCTGATGATTTAGGATATATAGATGAGGATGGAAGAATTTATCACAAAGGAAGAGCTAAGAGAATGCTTACTAGATCTGGTAATAAAGTTTGGTTAGGAACACTTGAAGATACTATTAGAAGTCATCCAATGGTTGATGCTTGTTGCTGTGTAAAGATGGAAGATGTTGAGGAACGTGAAGTACCAGTTGCGCACATTGTTTTAAAGGATAAAGATAGTGACGACTTGGTATTTGAAGAAATAGATGCATTAGTAAAAACTAATTATCCAGAATGTTATTTACCTAAATTCTATGTAAAAAAAGATGAACTTCCAATTACTGAAGTAAATAAGAAAATAGATTTTAAATCTCTTGAAAAAGAAAATATTTTAGATCCAGATAATTATAGTATTTCAGGTAAAGTAATTACACCTAAAGTTAAATTGATGAAAAAATAAAAAAGATTTTTAATAAATCTTTTTTTTTGATATTTTTATTGGTATAATCAAAATAGAGGTGAGTATATGCTTAGTATTTCTTATACTATTATTTCGTTTGTTTTTAGTATGATTTTAATGATTGTTTATTTTGCAAAAGATAGAATTAATTATGTTGAAAACAAAATTTATTCATTTATAGTTGTAGCAACTTTTATTAGTTGTTTAACAGAAATAATTAGTTTTTGTTTAGTGCAGATAGGAGTTGCATCTGATTCATTTATATATATTACTACTATGAAAGTATTGTTTTTAGGATTTTTAACATGGTTATATTTATTTAGTTTATATACAGTGACAACTGGACAAAAGTTAAGAGGAGTTTTAAAAAAGAATAAATTTCCAATAAAAAATTTGAGTTTGGCTTTCTCAACCATGGTTTTAATTATTATGTTCTTACCAATTGAAATAAGTGAAACCAATGGATTGTTGTTACCAGTTGGTACTAGTGTAAATTTAATCTATATTTTAGCTTCGCTATGTATTATAGTAATGATTATATCGATGATTCTTAGTAGGGCTTATTTAAAAAACAAAAAATATATACCTATTTATTTATTAATTATTCTTTTTGCAATAGTACTTGCAGTACAAAAAATATTCCCAGAATTCTTTTTAGTTAATACTGCATTTGTTATCATTGCTTTTGTAATGTATTTTACAATTGAAAATCCAGATATGAAAATGGTAGAAGAATTAATTGAAAACAGGAAAATAATAGAGCGTTCTAGTGAAGAAAAGTCAGTGTTTTTATTTAAAGTATCTCAAGGATTGAGGGAACCGGTAAATAATATTGATAAGCAAATTAATAAATATAAACAGGGAGTAAAAGATAAAAAAGAAGTAGATATTATTATTGACGATATTGATAGAAATAATGAGAAAATTAATTATTTAATTAATGATGTATTAGGTGTTACTTCGTTTGATTCTAGAAATATTAAGAAAGTTGAGAAAACTTATAATATTTATTCACTTTTAGAAGATATTAAAATACGTGCTAAATCGTATGTTAAATATGGGATTGAATATAATTTTACTGTAGTTAATAATATGCCTCGAGAATTATATGGTGATTCCATTAAATTAAAGCAAGTACTGATGTCTATTTTAATAAATTCTTTGAAAAACACGGAAACTGGTTTTGTTAATTTTGATGTTAATGCTATTACTAGATTTGATGTTTGTAGAGTAGTTATTGTAATAGAAGACTCTGGTAATGGTTTTGATATAAAGACTATTAATGATATTTTATCTCAAGATACTAAAATGGATGATAGTGAGTATCTTAAAATGGAAAAATTAGATGTTGATTTGAAGTTAGCCTATAAAATAATTAAGTTACTTGGTGGTACCATGTATATAAAAAGTGATATAGGAAAAGGTACCAAAGTAATAGTTACATTAGATCAATATATTGTTATGAATGAAGATCTTGAACATGACAGTAAAGTTGATTCCTATATTAAAGCTAGAAATAATGCTAAAAAAGTACTTGTTGTTGATGAAGATGAAGACGAAATTAGAAGAGTTAAGACTATTTTAGAAAAAAGAGGATATGATATATATGTATCCATGTTTGGACAAGATTGTATTAACAGAATAAAAAATAAAGAGAAATATGATATTATTCTTATAGATGACGATATGACTTTGATGAGTGGATTTAGTGTGTTAGAGGAGTTAAATAAATTAAAAAATAATAGTAAAAAAGTAATAATGTTAGGTAGTAAGAAAATGTTTATTGCCAAACATTATATAAAAGATGGGTTTGATGCTACTGTAGATAAAGAAAAAATGCATGAAGAATTAATTAAAACATTGAATAAAATGTAATTTATGAATGTCAACTTGACATTCTTTTTTTTATTTTTTTTGTGAAAATTTATTTTAGGGTATTTACAAAACTTAATAATAATTATAGTATAATAGTAGCAGTGGTTGATTGTGGTGAAAAGTGGGGGATTTTTATGTTGATAGGTGAATATCATCATAATATTGATGAAAAGGGACGAATTATTTTACCTTCTAAGTTTCGTGAAGACTTAGGAGAAGAGTTTTTTGTAACACGTGGTCTCGAAGAATGCCTATTTGTCTATCCGAAAACTGAATGGGATAAAATCACCAGAAAACTTAAAAGTCTGCCATTCACGAAGAAGGACGCCCGTAGTTTTACGAGATTCTTCCTATCAGGCGCTACTGCAACAGTATTTGACAAGCAAGGTCGAATCAATATTACCTCTCCATTGATTTCCTACGCTGACTTAAAAAAAGAATGTGTCATAGTTGGCGTAGGGGATCGACTTGAAATTTGGGATAAAGATAAGTGGGACGACTTCTATAATACGAATAAAGAAGAAATGTCAAATATTGTAGAAGATTTATTTGATTCAAATTGGGAATTGGGTGAATAATTATGCATATTAGTGTTTTACTTAACGAAGCGATTCAAGCTCTTAATTTGAAAGATGACGGGATCTACGTTGATGCTACATTAGGTTATGCTGGACATTCCAGTGAAATTTTGAAGCGAGTAAGAAGGGGTTGTCTTTTCGCCTTTGATCAAGATAGTGATGCTATTAATTATAGTAGAGATAAACTATCGAAGATCGGTGATAATTTTACTATTATCTATAGTAATTTTGTTAATATGAAAGAAGAATTAAAAAAAAGAAATGTAGACAAAGTAGATGGTATTTTATTTGACCTTGGCGTTTCATCTGTCCAATTGGATGAAGTAGATCGAGGTTTTAGTTATCATAATGATGCAAAACTTGATATGCGAATGGATAAGAATAAAGAGTTATCGGCATATGAAGTAGTAAATAATTATGATGAAGAAAGATTGGTAGAAATCTTTTTTAAATATGGGGAAGAAAAATATTCTAGAAGTATTGCAAGAGCCATTGTAAAATATCGAGAAAATAAAAAAATTGATACCACACTAGAATTAGTCGATATTATTAAAAGTGCTATTCCGATGAAGGCAAAAAAAGATAAACATCCAGCAAGGAAGGTTTTCCAAGCAATTAGAATTGAAGTGAATCATGAATTAGATATTTTAGAAGAATCTATCAATAATGCTCTTGATTTATTAAATATAGGTGGAAGAGTAGTAGTCATTACTTTTCATTCCTTAGAAGATAGAATAGTAAAAAATATATTTAAGGAAAGAACTAGTATTGATGAAAAAGTAAAAGGACTACCTAATATACCAGAAGAATATTTAAATAATTATAAATTAGTTAATCATAAAGCAGTAGTACCTAGTCGTGATGAATTAGAAAATAATAATCGTTCACGAAGTGCTAAGATGCGAGTAATAGAAAGAATAAGATAGGGTGATAGTATGACAAAGAAGAAACGTATCAAAAGAATAGTAAAGATGAGTAAATTTGAAAGATTACTTTATACTTTTACTATTGCCTTATTAGTAATTTCTCCTTTTGGGATCGTGTTTTCTCAAGCGACTTTATCTAAAATAAATTTTGATGTAGAACGCGCTAAACAAGAATTGTCTACACAAGAGAAGAAAAACGAAAGTTTAGCAATGAAAGTGAATGAACTAGCTTCTCTAGACAACATTAAAGTTGTTGCTGAAGAACAAGGTTTGAGTTATAATAATAATAATATCAAATCGATTGTTGATAGTGAAGAATAGATGGTGATTATGAATGAAAAAAAAATTAGAGTCTAACAATATTAGGATGAGTTTATTCTTAGTTATTGTGGCTTTAATTTTTTTTGCAGTTATTATTTTAAGAACTGCACAATTAGCTATGTCTCATGAAGTAGATGGTATAGATTTGCAAGCTTTCGCTAGTAGTAGAACAACTAAGAATGAAGTGTTAAAAGGAAAAAGAGGAACGATTTATGATCGAAATGGTGATGTTTTAGCTCAAAATGTTTCGTCCTATACACTTATTGCTTATTTAGATGAGAATAGAACCACGGATATTAATAAACCACAGCATGTTGTCGATAAAGAATATACAGCTAAAATGTTAGCGACAGTGCTAGATATTAGTGAAGAGCAAATTTTAGAATATTTATCGAAAGAAGGCGTTTATCAAACTGAATTTGGTAGTAAAGGAAGAGGATTAACGGAACTTACAAAAGACGCTATATTAGCATTAGGATTACCGGGAATAGATTTTATAGAGACTCAAAAAAGATATTATCCATATGGAGATTTTGCTTCCTATACTTTAGGATATGCTAAGACTACCGTAGAAGAAGATGAAGAAGGTAACAGTGAAGAGACTATTGTAGGTGAGATGGGAATTGAAAAGCAATTTAACGAAGAATTAAGTGGAAAAGATGGATATACTTTCTATCAAAAAGATCGAAATGGTTATAAAATAGCTGGAACTAAAGAAGTGACTGTTCCTGCCGAAGATGGAAATGATGTTTATTTAACAATAGACTCTAATATTCAATTATTTGTAGAACGTGCATTAGATAAAGCAAATTGGTATAATTTTGATTGGTCAACTATTATGATAGCGGATGCTAAAACTGGAGCAATACTAGCTTCTGCTAGTAATCCATCTTTTGATCCTAATGTTAGAGATATGACTAATTATATGGATTATAATGTAGCATATGCTTATGAACCAGGATCAACTATGAAGATATTTTCTTATATGGCTGCTATGGAAAATGGTAATTATAATGGGAATGATACTTACAAGTCAGGAGTATATGTTACTCAAGATGGTACTGAAATAGGTGACTGGGATCGTAACGGTTGGGGAGAGATTACTTTTAACTATGGATTTGTACTATCAAGTAACGTAGGAGTAATTAATCTTATTAATCGATATATTAGTGGAGCTATTTTAAAAACTTATTATAATAAATTAGGCTTTGGTCATCAAACAGGAATTGAGTTACCTAATGAAGCTTCTGGTAAGATTGCTTTTAAGTATGAAACAGAAATATTAAATGCTGGGTTTGGTCAAGGAATTACAGCAACACCTATTCAAAATATTAAAGCGTTAACTTCTCTTACTAATAATGGAGTATTAATGCAACCTTATATTATTGATAAGATAGTAGATACAGATACTAATGAAGTAGTATATCAAGGTGAAAAAACAGAACTTGATAAAGTAGCTAGTAAAGAGACTGTGAATAACATGAAGAATTTAATGCGTAGTGTTATTGAAGATCCTATGGGAACAGGGCATACTTATTATATGGAAGGTTATGATTTGATAGCTAAGACTGGTACGGCACAAGTAGCGGATGGTAATGGTTATGGAAGTAGTGTTATTCGTAGTTTTGCTGGACTTTATCCTGGAAATGATCCTAGTATTATCATCTATTTTTCAGCTAAAGATCAAGGTAGTTATGGTGTTAATGCAATGAAACAAGTAATTCAAGATATTGTGGTGAATGTAAGTAAATATTTAGAACTTGATGAAAAAGAAGAAGATAAAGTACAAGCATTAAAAAAATATACTTTACCATCATTTATTAGTAAAAGAACTATAGATGTAACCAATACATTAAATAATGAAGGATTAACCTATGTTGTAATAGGTAATGGTGATAAAATAATTAAACAATATCCGGAAAGTAATACTGTGGTATCAGAACTAGATAAAATATATTTAGTAACTAATGATACTAACATACCAATGCCTAATTTAATCGGATATAGTGAGACGGAAGCTAAGACTTTATTAAATTTATTAGATATTGCTTATACTGTAGAAGGTAATGGATATGTCACTTCCCAAAGCATTAATGTGGGAGTAATTTTGAAAAAAGAAGATGTAGTTACTTTAGTTTTAAAACCTAAATTTTGAGCAAGGCAACTTGCTTTTTTTGTCGGATAAAATAGGATACCGGTGTATTTTCAACATTAAGACATTTTGTTACAATTACTTTATGACATGGAATAGATGAAGTCGATATTTATGTAATTTCATAAAAAAAGAGTTCTTTCTTTTTGGAAAGAACTTTTTATATTGGTCTATATTTATCTTGATCTTTAAAAGGATTATTTTTATCAATATGATCGATAAATAAAATACCATTTAAATGATCTATTTCATGTTGGAAAGCGATAGCTAATTCTTCTCTTGCTCTAATACTTATTTTATTTCCATCTACATCGTATCCTTCAATAGTAACTCTAGCATATCGTGGAACAATTCCTACAGTTTCGCGATTAATACTTAAACATCCTTCACCATCTTCTACATATATTTTTTCTAGTGAACTACTTACAATTTTAGGATTAATAATAACATAAGTATCAAATACACCAGGTTCCACTTCGTGAACGATAGTTAAATATCTTTTAGGTATTCCTAATTGAATTGCTGCCATCCCCATACCAGGACGTAGATTATATTTTTCAGCTCTTTCTTCAATTTGACTATTCGTTAAATATTCAATCATTAAATCGATTGTTTTACGATCTTTATCACTAAGAGGAAAAGTAACCTCTTTACTTACGGTTCTTAAAATTTTATTTTTTTCATCTAATATATCTTTTGTTTTTAACATACGATCACTCCAACACCTTTATTCTATCATATTTATTTAGGTTTAACAATCTCTGGTGCTATTCTTTTAACTAGAATGTTAGTATGATTTCCTAAAGAATTATTATATTCAAGTAGTCTTTCATATTCATAATCATCATGAATTTTGTATATCAAGTCAATCCTGTTACTTCCAACAGCATTAAAACTACTAACTACACTTTGATTACAATGAGTTTGAAATCCAGTATAAATAAGATTACTATTTTCTATAAAACAGTCTCTTACTTTATCGAATAGACTTAATCCATCTTCTAGTCTTTTTAAACTAAAATGTAGATCGATTAATGAATCTGGTTCATAATGATTTGTTCTCATAATATCAATAGAGAAACGGTAATAATCATTAAAATTTAAATAATCTAACATAATAGTATATGGTTTTCGCTCATCATCACTTAATTCATTATTTAAGTTAATTAAAGATGGTAATAAATTAGTAATAGCCTCAACTTTTATTTTAGCTTTCTTGAGTTGAATTGCATCTTTTTCTAAATTTTGTTCCATAGTTGTCTCCTTTCAGGCTACTAATAATACCACAAAACTCAAAAAAAATCAATCAAAAGAAAAAGAGATTGCTCTCTTATCTAGTCCATCTGCAACCAATTACGATAACTAATAGGATGAATAGTACTAAAATTATTGCGTAAGATGAAGTATTACCGCATCCGCATCCAGAGCTCCATCCCCATCCGCTATTGCATGAAGTGAATGGATAATTCCATCCCCAACCATTTTGGCAGCAAGAACCTCCACCATAAAACATATTTATTCCTCCTTTTCTAATATAGTTTATTATGAATCATTAATTTTGCTACTATATATGTCCCGATGATTTACAATTATTTGTAAAAATCAAAAAAATGTTCATAATAGTATTGTTGGGAATTTAAAAAGATGTTAAAATGATGGTATAAAGTAGAATAGGTGATAAATAATGAGACATAATAAGAAAACTATTATTTCAATCGCACTTTGTATTGGGGTATTCTTTATGGCAGTAGGATATTCCATTTTGATGACACAATTAAAAATTAATGGTTCTGCTAATATTACTTCTACTTGGGATATTCGTATTACAGGTATTAGTAATGGAACTAGTGTGGGTTCTGCTTACAATATAGAAGAGCCATCATTTACTGATACAACAGCTAAGTTTAATGTAAGTTTAGTAAATCCAGGGGATTCCATGACTTATACAGTTACCATAAAAAATAATGGAACCTTAACGGCTATTTTAAATAGTATGGATATTACTACTAGTGGTACTGATGCTATTATATATGAAGTAACGGGATTAAAAGAAGGGGATACTATTACTGCTGGTTCTACTAAAACTTTAACTGTAGTAGCAAGATATAATTCTAATGTAATTGCTGATCCTTCAGAGCGAGTAAAACGATTAAAAGTAGGACTAGATTGGGTACAATATATTAATCAAACAATTACACCTGATACTTATACAATAAGTTATGCTAGTAATGGTGGAAGTGGTAGTATGTCAAATACTACTTGTACCGTTGGATCTAGTTGTACGTTAAGAAGTAATACTTTTACTAGATCAGGATATGAATTTTTAGGATGGGCTACAACTTCCACAGGAGCACCAGTGTATGACAATGCAGAGTCTGTTACTAACTTGACTTCCGGTGGTAAAACAGTTACGTTGTATGCAGCATGGGGACAAATTACAAATTATACATCAGCAACTAGTTATACCTATACAGTACCAGCAAGTGGCTACTATAAAATAGAAGCTTGGGGTGCACAAGGAGGAGGCTCTACTGGTGGTAAAGGTGGTTATGCTGCTGGAACAATCTTCCTTGAGCAAGGTACAGCTTTAAGCGTATATGTTGGTGGACAACCAAGTAGTTATACTGGTGGATACGGATATGTTCGTGGAGGTTCTGCTTCGTGTTATAACTCTTCTACGTCTTATGGATGTGGATATGGTGGTGGTGGAGCTAGTGAAGTAAGAATGGGTTCTACAAGGCTTCTAGTTGCTGGAGGCGGTGGAGGCGCTGGTGGTGGATACCGTTATACACGTAGCACTGTTTCTTCAACTACTGTAGGTGGAGCTGGTGGTGCTGCTGGAGTCAAAGGAAGTAATGGATATAGTACTACAACAGGTGGTGGTGCTGCTACTTTAACCGCTGTAGGAACTGGTGGTACAAGATATACTGCTACAACTTCTTCTAGTAATGATGCTACTCTATGCTACGGTGGTGCTGGT
>CALVYX010000107.1 GCA_944372315.1 uncultured Bacilli bacterium | reverse complement strand
ACAAATGAAAATTTTAACGATGAGATTAAAAGTGGTACTGTTTTAGTAGACTTTTATGCAGATTGGTGTGGACCTTGCCGTATGGTAGGACCTATTATTGAAGAAGTTAGTAATGAATTAAAAGATGCGAAAGTATTAAAAGTGAATGTTGATGAGCGAGAAGATATTGCTAAAACATATGGAATTATGTCTATTCCTACGATTATTCTATTTAAAGATGGAGTAATAGATAAAAAGCAAATAGGATTTGTTCCAAAAGAAGTATTAATGCGTTGGTTTGATTAAATGAAAGAGAATTAATTTGGTTTAATTCTCTTTTTCTATTTGTATTTCTTTTATTATTTTGGGATTAAATTCAGTAAGAATATTGAAATCTTTTTTAGGTATTAATATATGATATGTGATATTATTATCAAATTTCTTATCAACGTTATATTCTTTTACTATATAATCCAATTTTTTCTGTTCATCATATGGAATATTGATTTCTATTTTGTATCCCGGTATTAATTCATACTTTTGACACAGTTTTAATCCCTCAGTAACAGATTTGGTATAAGCTCTTACTAATCCTCCAGCCCCTAATTTTATGCCTCCAAAATATCTAATGACAACACATAAGACATAATTTAAATTATTTTTTTCTAATACTTGTAAAATAGGAATTCCTGCTGTACCACTAGGTTCATTATCATCACTAGACTTTTTATTTTCATCAATAATATAAGCATAACAATAATGAGTGGCATCCTTATATTCTTTTTTTAATTCCTGTAGTATTTTATCAACTTCTTCTAAATTATATATTCTATAAATTCGAGATATAAATCTTGATTTTTTAATTTCTATTTCCTTTTCCGTATTTTCACTAATTGTATACATATAACCACCAAGATAATTATAACTTATTATTGTATTTAATTCTAGTTATTATGCTATAATAGTATCGGTGATTACTATGAGAGAAGACGTAAAAAAACATATCAAAGAAAAATTAGCTTTAGTTCCTAATTTACCTGGATGTTATCAAATGAAAAACAAAGATGGGATTATTATTTATGTAGGTAAAGCTAAAAATTTAAAGAATAGATTAAAAAGTTATTTTACTGGAACCGTAACAGGGAAAACAGCTATGTTAGTAAATGATATCGTAACTTTTGAATATATTGTTACATCTTCTGAATTAGAATCTTTAATATTAGAAATTACTCTTATAAAAAAGTACAACCCTAAATATAATATTTTATTAAAAGATGATAAAAGTTATCCTTATATTGAACTTACTAATGATAAATATCCAACGGTTAAAGTAGTAAGAAACTTAAATCGTAAACGAAATAAAAATCATTTATTTGGGCCATATCCTAATGTGAATGCTGCAAGAAGAACTGTAGAAATCATTAATCGTATTTATCCTTTGCGTAAATGTGCTAATTTAAAAAAAGATGTTTGTCTTTATTATCACTTAGGAGAGTGCCTAGGTTATTGTAAATATCATAATATTGACAAAGAAAAAATTGATAAGATGAAAGAAGAGATTATTTCTTTTTTAAAGGGAGATGCTAGTATTATTACCAAAAAGATAGAAGAAGATATGTATAAAGCTAGTGAGTCTCTTAATTTTGAAAAAGCTAATGAATTAAAAAGTATGTTAGATGATATTGAAATCACTTTAAAACGTCAAAAGATTGATCTAAATCGTAAATATAATTTTGATTTATTTGGTTTTTACAAGAATAATAATTACTTATCAATTCAAGTATTTTTTATAAGAGATGGACTTTTATTTGGCCGTCATAAAGATATTATTACTACTTTAGATGATGAAGCTGAAGAAGTAATGGAATATATTATTAAATTTTATGAAAAAGATCACTTATTGCCAAATGAAATTGTAGTGAATGAGAATATTGATAATGAGTTATTAGAACAGTATTTAAATGTAAAAGTGCTAGTCCCTAAAAAAGGGGATATTAAGAAGTTGTTATTATTAGCTAATGATAATGCTAAAGTAGCACTTACAGAAAAAGAAGAGATTTTAAAGAAAAATGATGAAGCAAGACTACAAGCTAAAAAAGAATTAGAAAAAGCTCTACATATTGATAATATTACAAGGATCGAAGCTTTTGATAACTCTCATTTATTTGGTACATTTTATGTTGGAGGAATGGTAGTATTTGACGATTTTATTCCTAATAAGGATTTATATCGAAAATATAAAATAAGTGTAGATGTTAAAGATGATTTAAATGCCATGCGTGAAGTTATTTATAGAAGATATTATAAAGTATTAATGGAAGAAGAAAAAGCTCCTTCTTTAATTGTGATTGATGGGGGAGAATTACAAGTAAAAGTAGTAAAAGAAGTATTAGATTCTTTACATTTAAAAATTCCTATTATCGGATTAAAAAAAGATGATAAACATCGTACTAGTAGTATTATTAATGAGGATTTGGTAACGATAAATATAAATAATAAAAGTAATTTATTCCTTTTCTTAACTAAAATTCAAGATGAAGTACATCGCTTTGCTATTAGTTATCATAGAAATATTAAAAGTAAAGGAATGTTATCTAGTATTTTAGACTTTGTTCCAGGAATTGGAGAAAAAAGGAAAAAGGAATTACTAAAAACATTTGGTTCTTTAAAGAAGATGAAGGAAGCATCACTAGAAGATTTAGAGAAAGTTTTAAATAAAGATGTAGCTAGCAATTTATATCAGTATTTACAAGATTTAGAAAATTAATTTACTTAAAAAGAAAAAAGAGTTATAATACTTAATATAGGGAAGGGTGTAAGATATGAAGTTTATTAAGAGTAATTTGCGTTTAATTATTGCTATTATAGTAGCGATCATTTTAATTGTTGCAGGAGTAATTATTATTAACTTAAATAAAGAAGAAAAAGGAAAAGATACTCCTACAAAGGAAGAACAAGAAGAACAAAGAGAAGACCAATTAGCTGAAGTAACGGATATGACTGGAGATCAAGCTATTGAAATCGTTAAAAAGAATTTTGAAAGTGATAACTACGAATTTAGATATGAAGTAACAGAAGATAGTTTTTATAAAGTTATCGTTACTAATATTGTAGATGATAGTGAGATTATCTATTATGTAGATCCAACGAATGGCAAATCTTATATTGATATGGATACAGATTAATAAGAAAAGTAGTAAAGGGTTTTGATATGAGTAAAATAAAAGTAATGGATGAAAATTTAGCTAATAAAATTGCTGCCGGAGAAGTTGTTGAGAAAACAATGAATGTAGTAAAAGAGTTAGTTGAAAATTCAATAGATGCAAAAAGTAATTCAATTAAAATTGATTTAGTGGATAGTGGAGTAAAAGAGATAACCGTTACTGATGATGGAATTGGAATGGATAGAAATGATGCAACACTTGCATTTTCTAGACATGCGACTAGTAAATTAAAAGATCTAGAAGATCTTTTTAATATTGAAAGTTTAGGATTTCGTGGAGAAGCATTACCATCCATCGCATCCGTTAGTCATGTTACTTTAAAAACAAGTGATGGAGTAACTGGTACAGAAGTAATTATTCATGGTGGCAATATCGAAAGTGTAGAAAATAGCGATTTAAAAAAAGGAACCCAAATTACAGTAAAAGATTTATTTTATAATACTCCAGTAAGATTAAAATATTTAAAAAATTTATATATAGAACTTTCTAATATTGTTGAATACGTTAATAAAATGGCGCTATCTTTTCCTAGTATTAAATTTGTTTTAACTAACAATGATAAAGTTTTATTAAATACAGATGGTTCTGGTAATTTATTAAAAGTAATTTATAATATTTATGGATTAGATGTTAGTAAAAAAATGATAAAAATAGAAGGAGAGAATAGAGATTATAGAATTGAGGGATATATCTCATATCCTGAAGTAACAAGATCCACAAGATCAGTTATTACAACTTTGGTTAATGGAAGAATTATTCGTAACAACGATTTAATCAAATGTATATTAGATAGTTATCATACTTATATTCATGAAGGAAAATATCCTATTGTTGTATTAAATATAGAAGCGGATCCTTATTTAATAGACGTAAATATTCATCCAACTAAAATGGATATTAAATTTTCTTCTTTTGATATATTAAAGGAGTTAATTAATAAAGCTATTACTTCTAAATTAGAAGAGCTTACTTTAATTCCTAAAATAGAAACACCTAGTAATACAGAAAGTATTTATACCAATCCTAGTAAGATAGATCTAACTAAAATTATTGATAATTATATTGAAAATAATGATAAAACAACAAGCATAGTAGAAGAAAATAAAGCATTAGAAGAATTGTCATTTGATTTTGAGGTTAGTGAAAATAGCAATGAAATATCTTACAACAATGATACAGATAATACGGAAAGAGTTAAAAAAATGTATCCTGTTGGATTAGTTCATGGAACGTATATTATTGCTGAAAATGAAGATGGAATGTATATGATCGATCAACATGCTGCAAATGAGAGAATTAATTATGAGAAATATTTAAAAGCAATGGGTACACATGATAATAAAATGATTGATTTATTAATTCCTATTAGAATTGAACTTCCTGCTAATGATTTTATTATTTTAAAAGAACATATGAATTTATTAGAAGAATTAAATTTTGTAGTAGAGGAATTTGGTAATAATGCAATATTAATTAGAAGTCATCCTTTTTGGTTACCAAGTGGTAATGTAGAAGAAGCTATTAGAAAGATTATTGATATCATTATTTCGAAAGAAAGTTTTGATAGTTATAAATTTACTGAAAAAGTGGCAATTACTTTAGCTTGTAAAATGAGTATTAAAGCAAATGATCATATTAGTCTATCTGATATGGAATATTTATTAGATACCTTAAGAAAAACAGATAACCCATTTACTTGTCCACATGGACGACCAACTATCATATCTTATTCTAAATATGAGTTAGAAAAACTATTCAAAAGAGCAATGGATTAATTGAACTGATAAAATAAAAGTATAAATGTTATACCCTGTCAAATAGGAAGTAATTTCTATTATTTTGGCAAATACTGTTATTGTACTTTAAAGACTTATGTGTTATTATAACCTCTGTAGAGGTGACGACATGGAAAGTGATAAACATCTAAGAAAGTTTTTCATGGATGTGTACGATAATTTAGATATGTATTATGAATATTTAGAAGGTAAAGCATTTTTGGATCCTATAAAATACAGTAAATGGCATAGTGAACAGGAACATAGAAATAATTTATTTGCTAAATGCCTTAAGGATAATGATAGGGTTTGCAAAGATACCTTTGTATTAGAAAGTGCTCTTAGTGGGGATTTATCAGTCTCTAATTTTTTAGGTAACAATCGTTTAATTATGATTAGTGATTTTGATAAGTTTACAATTAATAAAGGTCAACCAGGTAACGTTAAAATGCACTATGTATGTAATGGTTACTATAGTGATACCTTAGAACAGATTTACCAAGTATTAACTCGTGGCTCTTTTTCTGTTGGTATATGTACGGAAAAGAAGACAGATTTATTTAGAGAAGTAAAAGCACATTATCGTCAATTAAAAGATTTTTTATTAAAAAGTGGATATGTAACTGATACTATTGAAAGTAATAT
>CALVYX010000106.1 GCA_944372315.1 uncultured Bacilli bacterium | reverse complement strand
AAGTGGAAGTTGGGATTCAACACAGACACCAACATTAAATTGTAGTCAAAGTAACGATTTATTTACAACAAGTGGAAGTAGTAAAGGAAATAAGAAGTTAACATATCCAGTAGGACTAATAACGGCCGATGAAGTAGTATTAGCAGGAGGATTTGGAGGAAGTAATAATAGTAGTTACTACCTATATACAGGACAACATTACTGGACTATGTCTCCGTGTTACTTCGACGACGGTTCTGCTCGCGTGTTCGCTGTGTTTTCGAGTGGCAGCCTCAGCAGCACGAGCGTGTATCGCAGCTATGGTGTGCGCCCAGTAATCAATCTTAATGCTTATGTAGAATTAACTGGAGATGGTACAGTAGATTCCCCATATGAAATAGTAGCAAACTAAATCTTGCCTGTGTTGCTTTTCCTTTACACATGGGCAAGTATAATACACAATGAGTAAAGTTTTAACACTACTTTACTCTTTTTTGTTGCAATCATAAAATAATTGTGGTATATTATAATTGTATTAGTACATATAATACAATTATGGAGGGAGAAATATGATAGAGATTAAAAATTTATCTAAAAGTTTTAATCGTCAAGACTATGTCCTAGAAAACTTAAATTGTACAATTAAAGATAATGCAATTTATGGTTTAGTAGGAGCTAATGGCGCTGGTAAATCAACATTACTTAGAATCATCAATAGTATTTACACAGCAGATAATGGTATAGTTTTGATAGATAATGAAAATGCATATGACAATGAGTCATTAAAACAAGAAATGGTCTTTGTACCAGACGATTTATACTTTTATCCAGGGTATACACTAATGGATATGGCAGAATTTTATAAAGCATTATATCATAAATTTGATATGAATTATGTGATAAATATTGCTAATACATTAAAACTAGATATCAATGCTAAAATAAGTAGTTTCTCTAAAGGAATGAAAAGACAATGTGCTCTTATTTGCGCTTTAGCTTGTAATGCCAAATATTTATTTTTTGATGAAACATTTGATGGCTTAGACCCAGTAGTTCGTAAATTCTTTAAAAAACTACTTGCAGAGGCTATGAGTAGACAAGATACAACCATTATTATGACTTCTCATAATCTAAGAGAATTAGAAGATATATGTGATAATCTAGGATTATTATATAAAGGAAGTATCTTATTTGAAAGTGATATTGATACTCTAAAAACTAATATGTTTAAAGTTCAAATATCACTAAAAGGGGATTTTGATAAAAAAACATTCAAAAAGCTAAAACTTCTTTCTTATAAAAAGGTAGGAAGTGTTGCTACTTTAATTATTGATGAAGAGGGAAAAAATAGTAAAGAATTTTTAGAAAGTCTAAATCCAATTATATTAGACTATTTACCTCTTACTTTAGAAGAAGTATTTATATATCAAATGGAGGCGTTAGGTTATGAATTTGAAAACATTCTTTAATTTTAATTTTCTAAAAGAAAATATTAGAAAATCAAAAGGAATACTAGCTTTTTTACTAGGAATTATTCCTGTTATTAACATCATATATTTAGTAGTTTTATTAAATATCAATCATGGAACACTACTAACATTTAATACCCTAAGTTTCTTTACTTATTTTGGTATATTATTTATTCCCTTAGGATTATCTTTAAGTTTATTTTCATTTATCTTTAAAAAAGCAAGTGTTGATTTTATTTTATCAAAACCAGTAAATCGCAAAAGTATTTATATTACAAATACAATTGGAGGAATTTTACTTATTTTATTATTTGTTATTCTAAATACTTTTATCTTTGGTATATTTGGTTTATTATTTAGTGAACTTATTATTCCTTTTAAAATGCTTATTGATTATTTTATCTTTTGGCTTATTTCTTATATATTTATCTTCTTAGTTTTAAATTTAGCCATGGTTATTGCTGGTAATATGATTACTAGCTTAGTAATAAGTGCTTGTGTTATTCTATTTGTACCATTCCTACAAGGAATTATCTATTTAAATCATTCAAATACAAACTATTATCTTGAATGTAATAATGAATATTGTGATAATTCTAATTATTATTGTTATGGTGATAAAGATTGTGAAAAGCATTTAAAAAACAATGAATATGAAATCTATCCTGATATCTTTATAGATTATCATTTTACAGCCCCATTATCTATTGCAAATAATAATACAACTATTTATGATACGGTTAGTGTTGTAAAAATGCTACTATTAAGTACTCTTTATAGTGTAGTAGCATACTTTATCTTTAAAAGAAGAAAAATGGAAAATAACGAAACAAGTTTTAAGAGCTCTTTTATTCATTTATTAGTTAAAGGAATAACTTTACTACCTATTTCCTTTATTGCATATGTAATTATTAAAGAAACAGATTTTGTTGGTTGGTTAATAGCCATTTTAGCAATCATAGTCTATTCTGTAGTATATGATTTAATTACTAGAAAAGAAATATATAAACCAGTTAAATCAACTATAGTTAGTTTAATATTATTTTTAATGTTTACTGGTGTATATCATCTAAATTTTGAAGTATTTATTAGTAAAGAAAAAGTATTATCTAATATTGATAAAATTGTTATAGAAGGTATGGATATTACTGATGATACTCTAAAAAAAGAAATAATAGCCTCTTTAATTAGTAGAAATAACGAAGAAATAACCAGTTCTTATGATATTACTATTATTTCTAATAATAATAGATATGATCTAGATGTAAGCGTAAACTCTAATATCGAAGCCAAGATAACTAAGGAATACTTAAATTGGCAAGAAAATAAAATAAAAAATTTCCCATTTAACGAAACTAATTATATTAAATATAATGATTTATCAATTCCAGTAACTTCTAAAATTAAAAAACTAATTAGTGATAATATTGATAAAAGAAAAGATTTTGATATGACATCTTTAAATGAAACCGAAGTTTTAACTTTATATTCATATCAAAATCATGAATACCAAAGTATTATCATCCCAATAAAGATTAGTAATGAATTATATAAAGAAGTACTAACGCATCAAAACGAAGAATTTATCAAATATGTTGAGGAAAATAGCAAACACCCATACTATACACTTAATATTTATAATTCAAACTATTTTACGGAAGAAGATGCTTATTTATTTGATTATGTTATCAATAGTAACCAATCTGAATTTATTCGTTACTTAAAATATGATAATAATATTGATATAAGTAAAGAAAGTATTGTAATTACTATATATGATATAAACACTTATAGCTTAACTATTAGCGATGCCTCTAAATTTAAAGAAGAATTTGCAAGTTATAAAAAGAAAATAGAAAATGAAGAAGAGTATAAACGCTTACTAGATGAATATACAAAAATGAATTATGAGGAAGTAATTATTTATGATAATTAACATTGATTATACTAAAAGATGCCCCATCTATGAACAAATAGTAACAGAAATTGAAAGAGAAATTACTTTAGGAATATTAAAACCTAATGCCCAAATTCCTAGTGTTCGCACTCTTGCCTGTGATTTAGGAATAAATCCCAATACAGTAAAAAAAGCCTATGATATATTAGAAGAAAAAGGACTAATTATTTCTAAATCAACCAAAGGAACATTTATTAGTGATGATATTTCTAAAATAAAAGATATCAAAATTACAGAACTAATGACTAACCTAAATGATATAATAAATGAACTTTTAAATTATGGATTAACTAAAGAAGAAATCATTAAAAAAATAAAGTAATTTTCATATTAAGAGTTGACTAAACCTAGATTTTTGATATAATTATTTTAGAAGGTGGCAATCGAATATGAATAAAAAAGGATTTACGTTAGTAGAATTATTAAGTGTAATTGTAATATTATCAGTTATTGTTTTAATTGCAACAAATGCAGTAGTGCCAATGGCAGATAGTGCCAAAAAACAAGTGCTTGCTATGGAAGCTAATACCCTAGTTACAGCAGCTCAAACTTTATATGTCCAAGATGGAGCATCTTCTTCTAAATGTTATACATATGATGAACTAATTTCTAGTGGTTTAATCGAAAAAGAAGATGAATCTTATACAGGAAGCATTTCTATTGAAATAGGAGAAAATGGTAATTATTCTTATAAAATTTGGTTATCAAATGGACAGTATATGATTAACGGCGTATCTCCTGATGTTACCAGTGATGATGTAGAAGCTTCTGCCGATGGAGCATCTACGACATGTGGTGTTAACTAATCTAGTTTTAAACTAGATTTTTTTAATGATTTTTTATATAATAGAAACAGGTGATAGCAATGATTATAGGTTCACATGTTTCATTTGGTAAAAATGGTTTACTTGGGAGTTTAAATGAAGCTTTAGAATATGGAGCTAATACTTTTATGTTTTATACTGGAGCTCCTCAAAATACTCTTCGAAAACCCATTGATATGAAAAATACCCAAAAAGCTTGGGAAGTAATGCAAGAAAATAATATCGATATTAAAAATATTATTTGTCATGCTCCCTATATTGTTAATTTAGCTAATAATTTAGATGAGAAAAAATATGATTTTAGCATTCATTTTTTAATAGAAGAAATTAAAAGATGTGAAATGATGAATATTAGTTATATGGTACTTCATCCTGGGTCAAGTGTTGGTATTAAAAAAGAAGAAGCTCTTGATAATATTGTATATGCTTTAAACGAAATACTAAAACAGGATAAAACAGTTACTATCTTACTTGAGACAATGGCAGGCAAGGGAACAGAACTAGGTTCTACTATAGAAGAAATAAAATATATAATTAAACATATTGAAAAAAAAGAGTTAATTGGTGTTTGTCTTGATACTTGTCATTTAAATGATGCTGGATATGACATGACAAACTTTGATAAATATTTATGTTTATTTGATAGAGAAATAGGTTTATCATACATCCATTGTATTCATATCAATGATAGTAAAAATGATTTTTCTTCTCATAAAGATAGACATGCTAATATTGGTTATGGAACTCTAGGCTTTGATACCATCTTAAAAATAGTTACTAATCCCCAATTAGCAACTATTCCTAAAATACTTGAAACCCCATATATAGGTAATACAGATACTGATAAAGAAAGAATTTATCCTCCTTATAAATTTGAAATAGCTATGTTAAAAAATAAAGAGTTTAATCCCGATATGATGAGGCATATTCGTTCATACTATCAAAAAAGTGCTAAATAATATTAAATGAAAGAAGAATATCGAGAGCTATACTCTAAAAATAGCTTTTTTATTTTATAAAAATTTTCTGGACTAAATTTATCTTGATAACGCTCTAAATTAAGTAATTTAGGATTTTTTACTATTTGTTCCCAATTTTTACTAATAAATTCATAGACAAAATTTAACTCATCACTACTTAAATGAATATTTTTACTATTTGCAAAGTTATTTATATCTTCTAAAGTCATTCTCCCCATATAAGCACGTATTAAATTAAACATAATATCACCTAATATATTGTATGAAATATTTACTTTTTTAAATACTAATAATGGTGAAGTTTATGCCTAAAAAAATAATAATATGGATATTGTTAATTTTTGGATTATATACACTATTTTTTTATCGTATTTATGATTTAGCAGTGAAAAATAAAGATATATATCTACAAAAAGCTAGAGAAATTAAAGAAGTTTATGTAACTGGAACAAGTGCTCCAAGAGGTAGAATACTAGATATAAATGGCAATATATTAGTAGATAATAAAGGAATAAACATGATTTATTATCACAAAAACTCTAATATAACATTATCAGAAGAATTATCAATAGCAGAGACATTAGTTTTATTAACAGATTATCAATATAAATATGATGAAGCTAAATTAAAAGAATTTTACTTGCTTAA
>CALVYX010000105.1 GCA_944372315.1 uncultured Bacilli bacterium | reverse complement strand
TTATTAAAACTCCTAGGTATTAGTGTTAAATTAGAAGGTAATGGTTATGTTACAAGTCAAAGTATTGGTGCTGGTACAACTATTACTGTTAATATGGAAATAACTTTGACATTAAATCCAAAGTTTTAAAAAAAGTATGAATTTTGTAAATTGACCCTATTTTTTAGAGTCAATTTTTAATTTTCTCTAGACGAATTTAATAAATTCAGCCCTGTTTTTAACTGAATTTATAAAATTCTCTTTTTGCATTAATCCCTCTTCCGTGTTAGAGTGTAGGCATCTGTGCAGATAAATTATTATTATGGAGGAATTAAATGCAAAAAGAAGAAAATAAAGAAAAAGGGTTCTTTACACTTTTATCTGACACAACATTTAAAAGAATGTTTAAAGGTAGTATCACTTAAAAGACTAATAAATTTCTTTTCTTTCTTTTCTTCTTGTTCCATTAATTCCTCCAATAATTTTTAATATTTCTACGTAGATGCCTACACTCTAACATAGGGGGGAAACTAATGCAAACAAGCAATTTTTAAAATTCAAGAAAAAAAGAGTTTCAATTTATTAAATTCCTCTAGGGAATTTTAAAAATTGAACTCTAAAATCTTCTCAATTTACAATTTTCATATAAATTTTATTTTTTAAAACTTACAAATAACATACTTGCATTACCCATATATTTAGTGATATTATTTTATTATAAGATTAAGAGTATTAAGAATACAAAAATGTATATACTAAATAACATAGGAGTGAAGTAAGTATGGCAAAAGATAAAAAGAAGAAAGTAACAGTAATAATTATAAGTATATTGATCGTATTAATTCTATTATTAGCATTAACTTATGCATACTTTTCTACACAACTATCAGGTACAGACCAAATAGTAAAAGTAGGAGAGTTAGAATTAGTATTAGATGAAACTAGTGAAGGGATAAGTTTAGATAATGCAATAGGTATAAGTGATAGTAAAGGAATGTCTTTAGAAGGTTCAACTTTTGAATTAATAAACAATGGAAGTAATGCAGTTGATTATACAATTTACTTAGATGATAATACTATAGGTGATACTGATACAAGAATAGATGATAAGTACTTAAAGTATAATCTTAATAAAAATGGAACTGATAGTGGAGCGACTTTACTTACAAGAATAGGAGCTAACCCAAATAGAGTATTAGATAGTGGAACAATAGAAGGAAAAACTACAAATAAATATAAATTAAACTTATGGATAACAGATGAAGTAGATGGTAATTATAGTGGTCAAGTATTTAGTGGTAAGTTAAGAGTAGAAGTAAGTCAAGAAAGAGAAACTGTTTCAGAAACACTACTAGCAAGTATACCTGATGAGAATTTATATGATGATGGGGTTGATACATTTATAACAGGAGAAGAACCAAATAATTATGTATGGTATAGTGGAAAATTATGGAGAGCAGTATCTGTAAATAATGAAGAGAAAACAGTAAAGTTAGTAACACAATGGAATATAAGTGCAATTAATTATTCAGGAGGAAGTACTGCATTTGAAGGAAGTTATATGGAAGAATGGCTAAATGATACAACAGTAGATGGTTTCTTAGGTAATTTAAGAGAACCAGCTAAGTTTATAGTAACAGATGCTAAGTGGGATGCAACAATGGATGATACTGAATTTGGAAGTATGACAAGACCTATTGGGACAACAACAGTAACATCACCTGTAGGATTACTTAATATGTATGAATATCAATCTAGTAATAATGGAAGTACTAATGGCTTTTTACATAATGGTCTTTATTGGTGGACATTGGCACCATATAGTTCATCTAATGTTTGGTATGTCAATGACAGCGGAATTGCAAGCAAAGGTTCACCTCAGTTTAATATTATTGGGTCCCGGCCATCTATAAATCTAAAATCTAGCGTAAAAATTGTCGGTGGTGATGGAACAGAAGATAATCCATATAGACTAAATGGAGATAATGATACTAATTTATCTGGTACACTATTAAATACAAGATATAGTGGAGAATATATAAGATTTGGAAGTGGAGAAAATAATCTATATAGAATAGTAAGCCACGAAAATGGTACAGGTACAAAGATAGTTAGTGCCGAACCCCTGAAAAATTCTGGCACATTTATAACAAGTGCTTTTGATAGTAATAATAATGTAAATTATTCAAGTATAAATACAATAGGTTCATTCTTAAATGACGAATACTTAACCAGTTATGTAGGAAGTGGTTATAGTAATATGATAGAAGATAGTACAACGTGGTATTTAGGAACTGTGGGAAATGCTACAAGTTATAAACTTGCAAAATATACAGATTCAAGTGGTAGTACATTGACGTCTAGTACAACAAATGCAAAAGCAGGTCTATTACGGTACGGAGAATTAATGGGCGGACAATTTGATAGATATGGTAATAATACATCATATTGGATGTTAACGCCATATAGTTCGTCTAATGTTTGGTATTTCAATAACTATGATAGTGGACTTCATTCTTTGCCTTCTGGCAATTTGTACGGTATCCGACCATCCCTAAATTTAAAATCTAACGTAATAATAACAGGAGGAGATGGCACTAAAAATAATCCCTTTGAGATTGCTCTACAATAAAAGTTAACTAGTAATACTAGTTTTCTTTTTGTATCATTTCATATTTATTGCAAATACTATTAATAATTTACAGTATTTATTAAATATGATAATATATAAAACAAGAGGAGGAATACTATGTTTCGTAAAAGTAATAAAAATAATGAATTAGATTATAATGCTATTAATTCATTCTTTAATACTTCTAATAATATTTTAAAATTTGTAGGAGTATTAGTAATAATTCTTGTAGTATTAGTAGGTACTTATCTAATTAAA
>CALVYX010000104.1 GCA_944372315.1 uncultured Bacilli bacterium | reverse complement strand
TTTATGTCGGAAGTTTTAGTTTTGGGTGTATATAGTAAAGATGGAGTAGTTCTAATTGAACCTAATAAACATGTAAATAATGGTGAAGAGTTAGGTTAAATTGGAGCTTTTTTTAAATTATTGCGATTATTTAAATAGAGGTGGATTAAATGAGTACTCAAGAAGCCTTAGATAAATTTCAAGAAGTGTATGATACAACTTATGATGATATTTTAAAGTATGTGGTTTGTAATGTTTCATCTATTCAAGATGTATCTGATATTATTCAGGAAATTTATTTAGCAGTTTATAAAAAGATAAAGAAAGATATTACGAAAGAGTATGTTTTGGGAATTGCTAAACATAAGATTAAAGATTATTATCGTTTTCGTTATAATCATAAAGATCATATTTTTGATTCTGAATTTATTGATGAAGTGCCGGATCATATTAATTTGTTAGAATTGGTAATTTATAAAGATCAAATAGATTTGGTATGGAATTATTTAAAGAATAAAAAAAATATTATTGGTAAAATCTTTTTTCTTTATTATTATAAAAACTATTCTATAAAAGAAATAGCAAATATTTTAAATATCACTGAATCTAATGTGAAACATTATTTATATCGTACTTTACAAGAAATCAATTTGTTTTTAGGGAGTGAGGGCGAATAATGAAGAAGAATGATGTCTATCAAGTTTTTGATTGTCAGTTTAATAAAGATGACATGTATCAAAAAATAACAGATAAGTTAAAAAAGAAAAAAAGAAAACAAATAGTTATGAAATATAGTTTTGTTTCTATTCTTCTAATTTTGATTGTATCAGGATTTTTCGTTAGTAAAAACTTGTTTGATAAGAAAGAAGATCCAAATGTATTAGATGAAGTAAAAGATGAAATTTATATTAATGAAATAGATAATACTATGTATGATAGTGTATCTAATTTAGACGTGCGTGTTACTAGCAGTGATAACTCTAGTCTTTCAATTCAGCCAATAGAAGTGAATATTCCTGAGGATATAATACTTGATGAAATATATTATGTTTTTGTTAAAGAAAATCAAAGTGGAAGATATGATATTTTACATGATGTTGTTCAAATCTATAGAGATGAAAACCGAAGGGTTAATGTTGCTTATTCTTCTGTTGGTGAAGTGCTTAGAGATATGGACATACCTAAGGGTAATTATTCTATTATAGAAGGAATAGAAGTTATGATTAGTAAAAATGATCAAACTTTAATTGGACAGTTTGAGTATTTGAATGTTTATTATGATATTGAGTCGTATGGTTTAACAGTTGATGAGTTTTTAGATATTATTAAAAGTATTATAGAATAGGGGTGTATATGAAAAAATATTTAAAATATGGTATTGTTCTGGTAGTGATAGTTTTAGGAGTTTTAATAGGAGTTGTTATTTATCAAAATAATGATGAAAAACATCATATTTATCAAGAAAATAATATTGTTATTAATGAGTTAACTCGTTATGAGGAAATAAGTAAAGATTTGGATATCAAAAGGGTCGATCATTTATGTGATTGTATTTGGAGTGAACATGTAGGTTACAATTTGCCTGATGATTTAAAAATAAATAATGATTATGGTATATATGTTAAAAATAGTAGTGGAGAGTATAATGTTTTACATGATATTGGTTATGAATTTATTGGAGATAATAATAGAAAAGTTAATGTTGTTTTTTCTAAAATAGAAAAACCATTTCGAGATTATTTAATTATGAGTGATAATGGAATAAGTAAAGTTTCTGGTAATGAAGTTATTATTCATCAATATAAGAATATGTATTTAGTAGAGTTTGAATATGAAAATGTGTTTTATGATATTGAAACTGAATATTTAAATGAGAAAGAGTTGCTTACTTTGATAGAGGGGATATTTGATGATAGGGAAGATTATATTGTTATTAATCAAGTAAGTGACTTTCAAGATGTTTCTTTTGATGATAATGTTAGAGTGGTATCTTCAACAGATTCAACTATTAATTTAAATGTACCTTGGATTTTTGATAATCTAGATTTTGATGAAGCTTATTTAGTTTATGAAGATTCTAATGATATTAAAGATATTAGAGATATTCGTTATGTATATAGTAAAGATAATAAGAAACTTATTCTTGCTAGGTCAGAAAGAGGAGAATCCCTTAAAGATTATTCTTTTAAAAGTGATAGTCAAGCGAGTTATATTAATGGAGTTTGTATGATTATTAATCAATATGAAAATAGACATTTTGTATCATTTGAAAATAATAATTTTTATTATATTATTGAAAGTACTAATATTGATCAAGAGGAATTAGTAGTGATGCTAAAGGAAATTATTAGCGATGGTAGATAGTTTAAATGTTGTAAACGAAATGTCAATTGTATTTATTTAAAAATTATTATATACTTAATTTGTAGAGCATTGGGGTGCGATCTAATGCCTATTTTTGTGGGACATTAGTCGTATCGTTATGACTAATGTTTTTTTAATCGGTAATATTACTATTAAACGCAACTCCATATAATCACCTACTTTCTACAACCAAAACCCCTAAGAGTAAGGAGGTAAGAAATAGTTATTATATAAGTGAAAGCATTAGCCCCAATGCTCGAGTTATTATTATGAGTGATAGTATTTAAAAAAGCAAGAAAAAGCGTTCGGCAAAGTTCGACGCTTTCTTGCATTTGTGTCAAAAATAAAAATTTCCAAGTTATTTTAAATACTTGGGATTATCTGTTTTTCCTAAAAGATAGTCAGCGGATATATTATATTTTTTGCATATTGTATATAGAAAAGGAGTAGCAATTAAGTATCTTCCTTTTTCATATCCGCAAATAACACTTTTATTTGTATTTAATATTTTGGCTAGTTTTTCTTGCGTTAGTTTATTCTCTTTTCTAAAATCTTTAAGTCTGGTTGCTGAAATTTCTTTTTTATATTTTGATGTTTTATATAAGTTATCAGTTAAACCTAAGACGTAGTCTACTGAAACTTTGAATAAATCACAAAATTCAGTTAATCTTTTTATTGGTATTATTTCATTGTTACTTTCCCACATAGCATAGCTACTTCTACTAACATTTAATAGTTGTGCTGCTTCTTCTTGAGTTTTATTATTTTGAATTCTTATTTTCTTTATATTTTCTGCATTAAACATAATTATTCACCTAAATGTATTTTCTCATTAATGACTTTTAATCAAAATATTTTGTCGGAAATGTCAAACTTTTTCTTGACTTTTAATATATCCAAGTTTATAATTTATATGTAAGCTAGATAACCTCATCTATCATAGCTTATATATAAACCAAACGAAATGAAGCAGAACTTCACAAAGGAGTAGAGTTATGAATTTTGAGATACTAAAAAGAAGTCATGTGAAAAGAAATATTGCTATTACATTTGTTGTAATAACAATAATTAGTGCAGTAATACTTAATTTTACTAGATCAAGATATAGGGTTACACAGAGTATACCATTGGTTAATGGAACGATTAATTATACTTTACCAGACTTAAATATAGTAGGTTTGTATATTGATGGAGTAGAAGCAGAAGAATTAGATAGTAGTAAAATATATATACTAGATACAACCCAAAGTACATGTACCTATAAAGATGGTACAGAAATATCTAATTTAACAATAAGCTATGATAGCGCAACAGGAGGATTAAGCATTAGTCCATATACAACAACAGGAACAAAATGTACTTTATATTTCAATGAGCAAGTATTTGTAAGAGATACTTTATTAGCTAATTACTCAACACAGACTACGAGAACAAATTTTAGAACAACAGTAACGAATACAACAACAGGAACAATCTATTATGCAGATACAAGTAAAGGAAGAACATACTATTTTGCAGGAAACCCAAGAGATAACTGGGTAAGATGGGCAAACCTTTATTGGCGAATCATAAGGATCAATGAAGATGGAACAATCAGAATGATATACCAAGGAACAAGTGCCAATACAACAGGAACTGCAACCCAAACACAAACAAGTGCATTCAACACGTCATATACTGATAATATGTATGTAGGATATATGTATCAAAGTAATCAACCACATGGACTAACAAGTAGTAGTACCATCAAAGGAATACTAGATACATGGTATCAAAATAATCTAGCAAGATATGC
>CALVYX010000103.1 GCA_944372315.1 uncultured Bacilli bacterium | reverse complement strand
AGCCTAAATTACTAGAGCATAAGTTTAATTTAGAAAATATATATCGTTTTAAAGAACATGTATTAACAGAAAAAGAAGAAGAAATGTTATCAACGTTAACACAAGTTTTAGGAACTAGTGAAGAAATTTATGATGCTTTTACTAATTCTGATCTATCTTTTGGATATATTAAAGATGAAAATAACGAAGATGTGGAACTAACAGAATCTACCTTTTCTAAATTCTTAAGATCAAAAGATCGAAGAGTAAGAAAAGATGCGTTTAAAAAAATGTATGAAACTTATGGAAGTTATAAAAATACTATAGCTAAAACATTAGTAGGAGAAATTAAAAGTACTGTGGCATTAGATAAAATTAGAAAATATCCATCTAGTTTAGAAGCTTCTTTATTTAGTGATAATATTTCAAAAGAGGTTTATGATAATTTAATTCATACCATTCATGAAAATTTAGAACCACTTTATTATTATTTTGATTTAAAAAAGAAAATGCTTAAGGTAGATAAATTACATTTATATGATACTTATGTATCCGTTATCCCTGAAAATAATAAAGAGTATACTTTTGATGAGGCTAAGAATATCGTGATCCATGCTCTACAAGTATTAGGAGAAGACTATATTAATGATTTACAAAAAGCTTTTAATGAGCGTTGGATCGATATCTATGAGAATAAAGGTAAAGTATCGGGTGCTTATTCTTCAGGGGCCTATGATACGAATCCATTTATCTTATTAAATTTTAATGGAACATTAGATAGTGTATCGACTCTTGCCCATGAGTTAGGACACTCTATGCATAGTTATTACTCAAGACTTAATAATCCATATCAATATTCTGGCTATAAAATATTTGTAGCAGAAGTAGCATCCACAGTAAACGAATTACTTTTGGCAAATTATTTATTAAATAATAGTAATGATGACAAATTAAAGCTTACTATTTTAAATAATTTACTAGATATGTTTAAAGGAACTATCTATAGACAAGTCATGTTTGCAGAATTCGAAAAGATAATATATGAAAAAGAAGAAGCAAAAGAAGTATTGACTCATGAAGTATTATCTAATATTTACTATGATTTAAATAAACAATATTTTGGTAATAATGTAATAATTGATGATGAAATACGTTATGAATGGATGAGAATACCTCATTTCTATTATAATTCCTATGTTTATAAATATGCAACAGGATTAAGTGCTGCTTGTCATATTGTAAAACGTATTTTAAATAAAGAAGAGGATGCTGTTCATAGTTATTTAGAATTCTTAAGTAGTGGAGGAAGAGATTATCCATTAGAAGAATTAAAAATAGCTGGAGTCGACATGACTGACAAAAAAGTAGTAGAGAGTGCTATTACTATGTTTAAAGAATATTTAGAGGAATTTGAACAATTATATAATACAATTAGTAAGTAGGTGATATAGTGAACAAAAGAGATTATTATGAGGTATTAGGAGTTGATAAAAGTGCTTCCGATGCAGAAATAAAAAGTGCTTTTAGAAAACTAGCAAAACAATATCATCCGGATGTTAATAAAGCTCCTGATGCTGAACAAAAATTTAAAGAAATACAAGAAGCTTATGCAGTATTGTCGGATGAATCTAGACGTCGTCAATATGATCAATTTGGTCATGCTGCTTTTGATGGAAGTGCTGGTGGAGCTTCAGGATTTGGTGGATTTGATGCCTCTGGATTTGATTTTAGTGATATTTTTGATAGTATCTTTGGAAATAGTTTCGGTTTTGGACAATCAAGAACAAGGACTAGTCGTGGAGCCGATAAATTGATGCGTATTCGATTAAGTTTTGAAGAAGCTATTTATGGATGTGAAAAAACTATTAATCTTGATATGGATGTAGAATGCCCAGAATGTGATGGTAAAGGTGGTTTCCACGAATCAACCTGTGATAAGTGCCATGGAAGCGGTACAGTAACTAGTGAACAAAGAACTTTATTTGGTACTTTTATGACTAAGACTACTTGCCCTAAATGTGGAGGAGCAGGTAAAAGCTTTAAAGAAAAATGTAGTAGATGTCGTGGTAAGGGAACAATTAGACAAAATAAGGAAATTAGTATTAATATTCCAAAGGGTGTCGATAATGGCTATCGTTTAAAGTTATCTGGAAAAGGAGAAGCTGGAGCTAACGGTGGTGCTAATGGAGATTTATATATTGAATTTATCGTTGATAAACATAAATATTTTGAACGTGATGGAGATGACATTTATTTAGAAGTTCCAATTACTGTAACAGAAGCAATTTTAGGATGTAAAAAAGAAATACCAACTCTATATGGTAATATCAAATTAACGATTCCAGCTGGTTCTAATAGTGGTGATAAACAACGTATTAAAGGAAAAGGTGTCGATAATGCTAATAGTTACCGTAATGGAGATATGTATATTATATTAAAAGTAAAAAATCCTAAAAAGTTATCAAGATTACAAAAAGAACTTTTATCAAAATTAGATGATACTGATTTGGAAGATAGTGAAATTAAATCTTTTGATGATTTTACAAGAAGGAATTAATAAAAAATAAATAAATAAGAATAGGCAATAATTTAAAAATAAAGTTGTCTATTTTTTACTTTAAAATAGATCTTTCTTTTTCATTTATTTATGCTATAATTTAGATGATGTAGTAAATAAAGTGGTGAAGAGATGAAAAAGAAAATTATAGTATTAATTATATTAATAGTACTTATCATAGGAAGTGTAGTAGGGGGAGTTATATATTATATTAATTATCAAAAATCTATGGAAGAACAACAAAAATATGAAGAAAATTTGCAAAAAGAAGAAGAAATCCTTAATACAATTAAGAATAATTATAGTGAAATAGTTAAAACCACTAAAGAAACTAAATTGTATAAATTAATTGATGATAACTATGAAGAAATTGGTAAAATTAGTAATGATGTTAATTTAACTTTAAATACAATAGAAAATATAACTCTAGATAATAAATATTTAAAATTAGCTAATATTGATTATTATGTATATTATGAAGATATTATACCTAGTAATATAAGTGAAGAAGAGAAGTATTATAATAATTATATTCCTTTTGATAATACTATAATTACTAAAAGTCCTACTAATTTTTATATAGATGATAAATTAGTTTATAGTATAGATGAATCACTACAATTTTCCGTAATTATCAATGAAGATGATTATTATTATGTTAAATTTGATGATAGATTGTTTGCAATCAAAAAAGATAATGTTGAACAAGAAGTGACATCTAATCAAAATACTTCTGTAGCAGAAGAAATAGCCGTTTTAAATTACCATTTCTTTTATGACCCAAATAAAGGGGAAGCATGCAATGAAATCATTTGCTTAACTACAGATAAATTTGAAGAACAATTAAAATATTTAAAAGATAATGGATTTTATACTGCAACAATGAAAGATATGAGTCTATGGATGCAAAAGAAAATTCAACTTCCTAAAAAGACAGCAGTGATTACTATTGATGATGGAGCAATGGGAACTGACACCCATTTAATTGAATTATTAGAAAAATATGATCTACATGGTACCTTATTCTTAATTACGGCATGGTGGCCTAAAGAAAAATATGTGTCTGATAATTTAGAAATTCAATCTCATGGTAATGATATTCATAATTTTCAAGGAGAAGCTTTATACAAGACAAAACAACAATTATTAACTGATTTCCAATTATCAATTCAAGCTTTAGATGGTGAAAATACTGCCTTTTGTTATCCTTTTTATGCTCATAATATGACAGTGCGTAGTGCTGTAAAGGAATCAGGCTTTCAAATTGCTTTTGTAGGAGGAAACAGAAAAGCTAGTCAAAGTAATGATTTTTATCAAATAAATCGTTATGTAATATATAGCTATACAACATTAAATCAATTTATCAATATGGTCAATTAAAAAAAAGTTTAGTTTTTATTAGAAACTAGACTTTCTTTTTTTATTTTATCAATTTTTTCTCTTATTTGTTTTAGCATTCTTTCATTTTGTGAATTATCACTAGGTATATAATATTTTTTATTTTTTAAATTATCAGGTAAATATTGTTGTACGACAAAGTGATTTGGATAATCATGAGGATATTTATAGTCAGGGGAAGTTGTTTTAATATGATTAGGAACACTACCGCATCTACCAGTTCTAATATCTTCTAAAGCTTTATCTAAAGCTAAATGACTAGAATTTGATTTTGGAGATAGTGCTAATTCTATTACAACTTCAGCAAGAGGAATTCTAGCTTCAGGAAGACCTACTAACTGGCTAGCATGAATAGCTGCCATTACTTTAGGTCCCATGGATGGATTAGCAAGTCCAATATCTTCATAACATATCACACTCATACGTCTATAAATACTATCTAGATCACCTGCTTCGATTAGTCTCGCTAAATAATGTAGACTAGCATCGACATCACTTCCTCTAATTGATTTTTGAAAAGCACTTAAAAGATCATAATGACCATCTTCATTTTTATCATGAAAGAAAGCAGGTTTATTATTAATTTTAGTTAAATGTTCTAAATTGATTTTTTTATCAGTAGATGAGTAGTATGCTACTTCTAATAAATTATAAGCATATCTTAAATCAGTATTAGCAACTTTTGCTATATAATCAATACTTTCTTCATCTATTTC
>CALVYX010000102.1 GCA_944372315.1 uncultured Bacilli bacterium | reverse complement strand
AAGAGTATTATTTAATGTTATCTAATGATGGAGATTTAACAGCAAGAGATAAGTTGATTGAACATAATCTTAGGTTAGTAGTGTTTCTAGCTAAGAAGTATGAAAATACAAAGGTAGATTTAGAGGATTTAGTAAGTATTGGTACCATTGGTTTAATTAAAGGAATAAAGACTTATAGTATGGATAAAAATATAAAGTTAGCGACATATGCATCACGTTGTATTGATAATGAAATACTTATGTATTTGCGTAAAAATAAGAAAGTAAGAACGGAAGTTAGTTTTGATGAGTCTCTTAGTTATGATCCAGATGGTAATGAATTACATTTAGAAGATACCTTAGGAACAGAACCAGATATTGTTACTAGAGGATTAGAAGACGATATAGATAAGAAAATAGTGATTGAAGAAATTAACAGGTTAGATCCAAGGGATAGAGAAATTATGGTTTTAAGATATGGATTAGTATCAGGAGAAGAGATGACGCAAAAAGATGTGGCAAAGTTATTAGGTATTAGTCAATCATACATTTCTAGAATTGAAAAGAAAGTGATTAAGAAAATAAAGAATATTGTCAAGAGTTTTTAATTATTACTTGAGTGATAAGAAAATATATAGTATTATTTAATTAATGAAGAAATAATAGGAGAGAAGTATGAATAATAAATTAAATAATATTATTAATGATTTTTTAGCTAATACTGACGCTAAAAACGAAGAAGAATTAAATCAAAAGTTACAGGATCTTATGATGCAATATAATATGGGGCAAATAGAATATGAAAATACTCCTTTAGATGATGCTTATGAATTGCTTGAACAAGCAGAGCAAGCTAAGACTAAAAAACAAGCAATTAAATTAGCAAAAGAGGCTTATGAAAAGTGTGATGCTTGCTTTGATGCCATTTTATTTCAAGTAGAAATAGAAGAAAATTGGTTAGAAAAAAATAGACTTTTGGATGAAGGACTAGAATACGAAAGAAAAAGGTTAGAAAAAGAAAGATACTTTACTAAAGATAATATAGGACATTTTTATGGAATATTTGAAACTAGACCATATATCATAGGTTTATATGAAAAAGCTAATTTATTATGTGTAGATGGTAAAATAAAACAAGCAAGAGACGTATGTAAAGAGATTTTGAAATTAAATAAAAATGATAATACGGGTGCTAGATATTTATTAATGGCTACATATGCTTATCTAGAAGAAGAACATGAAATGCTTAAATTATATCAAAAATATGAAGAAGAAAATTTAGAAATGTTATTTCCTTTGTTTGCTTTATATTATAAATTAGGAAATGATGATAAGGCTAATGATTATTTAGAACGTATTATGAAAGCTAATCCTAGTTTTTTGAAACTTTTTAAAGGAACTTTAAAAGTTAATTGTAATATACCAGAATCATATTATCAAAATGGGGATTCATCAGAAGTTATTATGTATATAAGGCATTATAGTTTTCTTGTTCTTACTATGTCTACTTTAAGTGATTATGTATTAGAAAACACTAAAAAGAAAAGGAAAAAATAGAATGATGAGCTCTATTTTTTGCTAAAATTAGAATATAAAAAACATAGTGAGAGTTTTAAGACAGATTAAAATTCAAATAAAAAACCTACTGGGTGAGAGAACAGTAGGTTTTATTATATTGAATTATCTCAATACAAAAATAATTATATATGTTAAATGTGAAATAAAAGTGAAAGATTTATGATTTTTTTCTAATAAAAATCATTAAAATAAAATGAATTAATAATATTGCAGTCATTAAGTATAGAACTAATTTTATATTGGTGATTTTAAAATATATACTTACTATTAGAACAATTAATCCAACTAAAAGAATTAGCTTTTTATTGGGTTTCATCCTAAATAAGTGTAGGATTCCTTCTTTAATATAAAAACTAGCAAGTGCTAAAAATAGAAAGCCATCAAACATTAACTTAAATGATAAAAGATCTTCTATTCGCTCTACAAAATTTAAAAGTGATACTTTTTGTAAAACAATAATATCTGGATAATTTAATATACTAGTTAATTTTATTCCTAAAATAGAAAGAATAAGGAAGTAGTTAATTAAGATATAGACAAAACTAATAATATAAGTGATTAACATATAGCGATTATATTTTTTATTATCTTCAATTCTATCTTTAGGTATGATTAATAACAAAAAGATAGGTGTTACACTTAATACCATGTGATAAATACTTCCTTCATATATGGATAGAAAACTATTGGTTAAAAGTGGATAAATATTATTAGGATCACTATAATGAATTAAAGTGATCATTGATATAATAACTAAAGAAATAAAAGTAAAAATAAGGATACCACTTACTCTAGTAATAGTATTGATTCCTTTAGATGCTAAGTAGATAACGGTAATAATAAGTAAAGTACTTATTGGTAAGATATTAATGTTATTTAATGAATTATAGTTAACAAATAATGATAAATTATATAAAGTAAAGCCACAAATAAAAATAAATAAAATAATTAAGGTAGCAATAATGAAATCAGATATTATCTTAGGTAAGGATTTACTTATTTTGATAAAAATATTATCTTCCGTTAATTTATCATTTAAATAGAAATAACTATATAAAACAATGAGACCTAATAGGATTCCTATTATAATACTAAAAATAGAGTCACCTTTAGAAATGGATATGATTAAGTTAAATAATCCTATGATATAAAAAGAGCGATATAGGAAAGAGGATAAAAAACAGATACTAAGTGGAGATATTTTACTATTATTATTCAAAGCTATTACCTCCTTTAATATTAGAGTTTTCTATTTTTGTAGAAGTGATATGAATATCAAATTCTAACTTTAAATCTTTATTGTTTTTGTAATAATCATATTGATATTTTTCAACTAATTTATCGAAATAATTTAGCTTATTATTATCAATAAATTCATTCATATATTTTTCTAATGCTTCATGATAACTTTTATTTATTTCTTTATCACTTTTGTTTTCATTATTATTTAATACTTGATAACTACTAGTAATATTGATATCTATCTTGTTTTTATTTACTTTAATATTAGTATTAGAAGTATTAAATTTAATTCCTATATCATTGATATTCAATAATCCTTGTTTCATATTATTAGTTATAAAATTGTATCCAATGCTCTCGTCAATAGACAGTAGTTTATTTTCTTCGTATACACTTTGATATCCTTCAATCACTAATTCATCTTCAATTTTTATTCTAGGTACATAACTGATATTCATCTCTAAAATATCTTTAATCATACTATCAAATTGTTTGATACTTACTATTCCACGTTCATTATGATTAATATCAATTAGCTCATTTATATCTTCTACATCATAATCAAATAATTTCTCTTGATTCGTTATTACAATAGTACTAAAAGTATTTCTAGAATCCACTCGATTTAAAAATAGATTAATAATTTCTTTTAATTCTTCTTTTTGGATATTAGGAGTAATAGCTAGTAATTCTAAATGAGAAAAAGCTATTTTTTTTGTGGTAGATAGATATAACTCACTTAAACATTTATCAAGAGATTCGTTAGTAGAAGTATAGGTCTTTTTCTCTTCTAAATCATCTTTAGTAGGAGTTAACATATTGATAGTAACGATATATTTATTATCTGTTTTATCGATTAAAATAGCATCAATAATTGCTGTTTCATTTAATTCGGTATAACTAACACATCCAGTTAAAGTAATAGATATCAGAAAAACAATCATTAACTTAACATATTTCATACACTGTTCCTTCCTCTTCTTTTATTTTTAGGAGCGATAAGAGGGTTTCTTAGATTTTTCTTTTTCTTGGTTCTTATAATAGCATCATTTAATTCGGGTTTTACAATAGGTGAGATAGGGGCCATATAAGGGAAACCAAAGGAAGTAATACTACATAGTTTAGTAATTAAAAAGATAAGTCCAATAAATATTCCATAGATACCAAAGAAGGTAGCCATTAAAAGAAGAAAAATTCGATAATATCTAATAGTGGATGTTAAAGCATTATTAGTAAAAATTAAACCACTAATAGCACTAATAGCAATGACAATAATCATAATAGGAGAGATAATCCCAGCACTAACGGCAGCATCACCTATTACTAATCCCCCTAAAATCGATACTGATGTTCCCATTTTAGATGGAATTCTTGTATCACTTTCTCTTAAGATTTCAAAACTGATAATCATAATTAAGGCTTCGATAAAAGCTGGGAAGGGAACCGTTAATCTTTGTGCCGTAAAATTAGTAAGTAGGGTAATAGGAATAGAGGAAGTATTATGAGTTGTTACACTAATATAATAAGCAGGTAAGAAAATAGCAATAATAAAACTAATTAGGCGAATAATTCTAATAAAGGAAGTATTAATTGGTTTTTGATAATAATCATCGGGAGTATGTAAAAAATCAACAAAAAAAGTAGGAATAATCATAACATATGGTGAATTATCTACAATAATTGCTACTTTTCCTTCTAATAATGCTTGTGATACAGTGTCAGGACGTTCTGTAATATTAATGACAGGAAAGATACTATTATGTTCAATAATTTGTTCTCTAATGTATCCTGAATCGATAACTCCATCAATATTGATGTTATTTAATTTATCTACTACGTTATCTACTAGATCACTTCTAGCAATATTATTCATATAGCAAACACCAACTTTAGTGTTACTATTTTTCCCAATAAACATTGTTTTTAAAAATAATTCATTAGTACGTAATCTTCTTCTAATAAGTCCTAAATTAGTATTAAAGTTTTCATTAAAACTATCTTTTGGGCCCACAATAGATACTTCGCTATCGGTTGTATTGATTCCACGATCTAATGTAGCTCTAGCTTCCACTGCTATAAATCTATTTTCAACAATAAGAATACAAAAACCTTTAAAAATTAATTCTATGACTTCATCTAATTCTTTTATTTCTTTTACATTGTTACTTGATATGGTATTTATAATTAAAGAAAATAAATCTTTATCTTCTTCATTTAAAGATAACTTAGAAATATTTTTTAAAATAAAGTCATTAATATTACTTCCGTTTCCTAAAACTTCATTAAAAACGATAGCAATTTCACTGTTTTTAATTTTTACTTTTCTTACTATGATATCGTCACTTTGTCCACATTTATTTTTAATATTGTTAATAATATCGTCCATAATATCACCACTAGTAATATTATTAGTTTTTTTATTTTGCTTTATACGTTATAATTATATTGAGGAGATTTATATGGAGTATCAAGTAGAAATTGAAAAAATAGATCATTTTGGACGAGGAATAGGAAAAATTAATAATAAAGTTATTTTTGTTCCCCATACTTTAAAAAATGATATTGTACTAGTAAAAATAGTGAAAGATAAGAAAAAGTTTTTGGAAGGAGAAGTTATAAAATATATAAAGAAATCTCCAAGAACTGCTTTATGTCCTTATAGTAATGATTGTGGAGGATGTTCATTCATTGATATTAGTTACGATGAACAACTCCAAATAAAAAAAGAGAAAGTAAAAGATTTATTTAAAAAGGAATTAGGTATTCCTATAAAAATAGAGGAAGTAATAAGTGATAGTAATACTAATTACCGCAATAAAATAAGACTGCATGGAAAAGATAAAAAACTAGGTTTTTATAAAGAAAAAACAAATGATTTAGTAACTATAGATGAATGTATTATTTCTAAAGATGAAATCAATAGTATTATGAAACGTTTAAATTTAGTTATAGATAATAATATAGATGAAGTTGCTATCAGAAGTAATAAAGGGATCATGTTAGATATTAAGGGAAGTATTTCCAAAGATATAGTATTAAATAATTTTAAGGATATAGATACTATATATTTAAATGATTTTTTAATCAAAGGAGAAGGGTACATTACTGAAGATATTTTAGGAAAAACGTTTATGATATCTAATAAGTCCTTTTTCCAAGTAAATACTAAAGTTTGTAGTAAAATATTTTATAATATAGTGAATTATTTAAAAGAAAAGAAATATCATAATGCACTTGATTTATACTGTGGAGTAGGAGTGATTGGTATTTTAATCTCTGATTTTGTAGATAGTGTAACAGGAATCGAAGTAGTAAGTGATGCTATTAAGAATGCTAATCAAAATAAGAAATTAAATAAGGTAAATAATGTTAATTTTATTTGTGATAAAGTTGAAAATAGAATCCATGAGTTTCGTGATGTTGATTTAATCATTGTCGATCCTCCAAGAAGTGGATTAGATAAGAAAAGTATAACTTCTATGATTGAAATATTACCTAAAACGATTATTTATATTTCATGTAATCCTAATACATTAGTAAGAGATTTAAAACATTTATTAGAACACTATAAAATAGAAAGATTTTTTATTGCCGATATGTTTCCTAATACGTATCATGTCGAATGTGTGGGATTGCTATGTCTAAAAGAAACGTCAAAATTCCCTGAAAAATAAGAAAAAATTGAAATTTGAAATTCTTTAAAAATGATAAAAAACAAATAGTTAATGACATTTGGGTTAAATATATGGCTAAGTTATACCAAATGACACGAAATGAGAAAATGGTGAAATCGTTTTATTTTAAAGGAAAAATTAGTAATAAACATATTAATATTAAAATAATGGAAGAAAAAGAAATGAATAGCGATTTTGTTATTGCTATTTCTATCATAATGTAAGGAGGATGATTTGCTTGGAACATAATGATGTAATAGAGAATAGTATTTTAATATATGAATCAGATGATGATATTAAAGTTGAGGTTGTCTTAGAAGAGGAAAATATTTGGCTTACTCAAGAGCAAATAAGTAAATTATATAATAAAGCTAAATCTACAATTAGTGAACATATAAAAAATATATTTGATGAAAAGGAATTAAATAGGAATGCAGTTATTCGGAATTTCCGAACAACTGCAAAAGATGGTAAATCATATAATGTTAATTATTATAATCTGGACATGATAATTGCCATTGGTTTTCGTGTGAAATCTAAAGAGGGTACTAAATTTAGAATATGGGCTAATGAAAAATTAAAAGAATACTTAGTAAAAGGATATAATTTAAATGTAGAAAGATTTAAAAATAATGGTAATGATCCTTACTTTGATGAACTTCTTGATAAAATAAGAGACATAAGATCGAGCGAAAAAGTTTTCTGGAGAAAAATATTAGATATATATGCAACTTCGATTGATTATAATCCAAAAAAAGAAATCACAATTAATTTTTTCAAGACAGTTCAAAATAAAATGCATTATGCTGTTTCAAATAATACTGCTGCCGAAATAGTTTATAATAGGGTCGATAGTAAAAAGGATCATATAGGACTGACAAGCTTTAAAGGAGATATACCTACTAGAAAAGAAATAGAAATTGCAAAAAACTATTTAACATACGAAGAATTACAGGTTTTAAACCGCTTGGTGTCTGCATATCTTGATATTGCTGAAATAAATGCATTAAAGAGAAAGGTAATGACTATGCAAGATTGGATTCATGAATTAGACAGTTTTTTGAAAATGACGCATAATGATATATTACATACGA
>CALVYX010000101.1 GCA_944372315.1 uncultured Bacilli bacterium | reverse complement strand
GAATCATAAAATTCGGTATTTAATAATTCAGCTAAAGAATTAGCTCTGTCTGGGTCATACTCAAGTTCATCCGTATCAAAACGATAAGTAGTTAATCCTTCATCAAATAAAGTGCTATATACTAATTTAATATTATCATCATCTTTTTCATACACTATCCAAGTATCCTCATCAATAGTAACATAAGAACCTACTTTTACTTTTTTATTTTCTTCTTGAATTCTAAACGGATCATCTTTGCTACCATCCCCACCTAGTAAAGTAGTTGAATTCTTAATAGTTACCACAGGTTTAACAAAGTAAGTATTATGATCTTCAGAACTTGAAATATTGCTACCATTAGTATGCCATACTTTCTCACTATCAGATGAAGTACCTAACCATACTAAATCATCATCTTTTGCAACAAATGTTGACTCATCAACTACACTATTTAGAAAGTCATTAGCTGGTAATAACTTGACATAATAGTCCATATTTTTAGCATTACATGTAAAATTATTAATACTATCCATTTTATCAGTACAAATACTAGTTTTTATTAAAGCACTAGTATCTAATTGTTTAATAAATACTTCGTTTAAATATTTATGAATATCAGAATTGATATAATCATTTCCTTCAAAATCCCAAGCTAAAATGTTAATATAATCATCCAAAATAATTTCAAGTGAACCATCAGTATTAGTTCTAACAATTCTCCATAACATATTAGAATACTCAATGTAATTATTAACATCTTCACCCTTATAAACATAAACACCATTTTCACGATATATTCCAGGTCCTTCAACAACAATTGGTGTCCCTTGAATTAAAGCATTAGAAATTAATTGAACAGATTCACCAGAATCAGTTTTAGGATTATATATCTTATAATATTTAATTAATCTTCCACCGTAAAAAATAAAACAACCAATTATAAAAGCTAAACTAAGTAAGCAAAAAATCGTTTGAAATATTCCCTTTTTCAAACGTCTTTTCTTTACTTTTTTACTACCCATGTTATCACCTGCTACTTCATTGTTAGGTTTATTTTCTTTATTATCTATATTAGAAGGTGTCACTTCATTTACAACGGACACCTTTGCATTATCATCCAAATCCAGTATTTCTATTTCGTCTTTATCCATCATATCACACCCAATTCTATTAAATTATAACAAAATTAATATAATGTTTCAACATAAAATGACAAAGAAAAAGTAGTAATTTTCTTTACTACTTTTTGTAAAATAATGCCAAAAAAGATGAAAATCTAAATATAATTGAATCACTTTTGTTAATAGCAAAACTTTTTCCTATTGCCTTTCCACCTATTGTCATAGAAGCAACTAGTGCTGTTATGATAAGTGATACTATCATTAAATTCAAATTAAATTTACTAGATAAAATAACTGCAATAGAAGCACTGGTAGAACCACTCACTATTCCACATATATCTCCTATAACATCATTACAAAAACTAGAAACTTTTTCTGCGTTTTTAATAAGTTTTACTGCTAATTTTGCTCCTCTTATATTTTTAGAAGCCATGGAATGAAATGTTTTAGGATCAGCTACAGTAATACTTACACCTATGATATCAAATAATATACCAAGTCCTATGAATAATAAAATAAGGACTAAACTAATAAATATATTAACATTGGGTATAATAGATTCTGATAGTAATGAAAAAGTAAAGGATATTGCAAAAGTTATAGCTGTTATTTTTAAAATCCAATTATAATTTACGGCTTTTTTACTTTTTATAGGTTTTTTCCCTGCTTTATTTGAATACTTCTCTTTGTATTTCTTTTTCTTCATATACCCCTCTAATTATTGAAATGGCAATTAATATAATAAACTTTGCGTCTTTAGGTCAAGTTGGATTTCCCTTATTCTTACTCTTCGTTACCAAATGAGCAGTTCCCTTTTAAAAGAATAAATAGTAAGTTACCTTATCTATGACTTGATTGCCACTTAGTACACACTGCAATCTTATATTAATCTACACCCTAGGAGATTTCCTCAACAATACTCCCTATTATTATGCTTTTTTGCAATAATAGTTTCAAGTAGCAATACCTGTTATATGCTGTACACCATATAACAGGTTGTCTCTATCCCCTATTACCACTCAAGCCAAGCTACTCTATCCATAGCTTTAGCCACAAGATAGGTTTAATCCTGGTTCGTAAAAGCACTTAATCGTCCTTCACAAAGACAGGTCTCCACGTAAAAATGGGTCGGAATCGTATGCCATTACGAGCGCCCATAATCACTTCAAATCCAGCATTCACCCTCTACTGGGCGTAAAAAGCAAACACCAGACGTTTCATAGTTATGCTCTTTGACGATATTTTACCCTCGTCTTCATAATAAATGTATCGACTAGGATAGTGCGCCATTTCGTGTTACATTATATCATTACTATTTAAAAAAGTCAAAGGAGATTCCTTCGACTTTTTTGTTAACTTCTAGTAATTCTAATTTTTACTTTTTTGATTCTCGGTGTATAAGTTAATCTAGTATCATCACCTTCAACTTTTACTTCAACTTCATGCTCTCCTTCGGTTAATCCTTCCAGATCGATATAAGCATGAATAGTAGAAGAATCAAGTGAATCTAATACTTTGTTGCTTCCTTGTACAATAACAGAAATAGAACTATATTCTTGACTTAATGCTTGCACACTATAACCATCTTCTAGGTTTATTGTCTTAATATTTATTCCCTCTACTTCTTTAGTAACAACTTCACCTAAAGTAAGTTTTATTGTTAGTGTCTTAACACTTATCTCTCTAACACCAGTTGGTTTAGTTAAATTAACTGTATAAGTTTTATCAGAAGTAACGTTTGATACATCAATTTTAACTGGCAAGTACTCAATATCTGACAATGCTTCTTCATCACCATATATTGTCACTTCTTTTACACTTGGCTCTAGTGTTTCTACAGCTTTTCCTTCAGGAGTACCTTCAGGAATTACTCTTATTGGAACCTTTTTACTTGGAGAAGTAATTTTAACTACTGCATCTACTTTTTCCGGAACAATTTCTACATCTACTATTTGTCCGTTTTCATCATACGCAACTAGTGGTACGTCAGTTAAGGTTGTACTTCCAACACTAGGATTACTAATATCATTAACATCAACTAAAGCTTTTACGGATGCAACTTCTTTTAATCTTTCAGCAGCACCTTTAATTATTACATTACCTCTACTTAAAGTTACACTTTCAATATTTAATTTAGTATCTAAATTATCTTTATGAATAATATCTGTTGTTAACTCTCTAGTTTCAGATACTTTTTCATATATTGTTACAGTAACAGTAGAAGTATCTAATTTATATTTAACACTTGATACTGATTGTTCATATTTTAATGTTACCCTATGTTGTCCGGGAGATAATCCTGTTAAATCAACAGTAACTTCATCTGCTGGATATTGTTTAGCTAGATAAACGTCCCATTTTCTACCAATTAACGTAACATCTACAGTTTCTGGTAACCCTTCAACAACGAAAGCTTCTTCATTATAAATTGCTTTTACTGGCTGACCATATAAAATTTCAGCCGAATCGTCAACTAATGTTGTAAATTTATTATCAATGGCAAAAAATGTAATTAAAGCACAAATTAATGAAATAATTACTAACGCTTGACGATTAGTTAATATTTTTTCAAATCCATGACCATTATTTTTGAAGAAATCAGTAATTAATAAAATTAATTTAGTAATAGGAGTTATTATAATACGATCAAATACTCCTAAAAGTTTTACAAATATATTTTTCTTCTTATTACCATTACTTGTTTTCTTCATATATCTCTTCCTCATTTACATCTTCTTCAAAATCAGATTCTTGTTTTGGTCTTAACTCGTCTATTAACATCATTCTAACGTCATCAAGTGATAAATTATAGAATAATTCACCTTTTACAGCAATAGATAATCTTCCGGTTTCTTCTGATACAACTAAAGAAATACAATCAGTCTCTTCAGTAATTCCTATTGCTGCTCTATGTCTAGTTCCTAATCTTTTATTATTTTTTATATTATTACTAGTAGGAAAAACAGCTCCAGCACAACTTATTCTATCACCTTGAATAATTACTCCACCATCATGTAATGGATTGTTTGGGAAAAATAATGATATTAATAATTCGCTAGATAAATCTCCATATATTTTTTTTGCTCTATTAATATAATCTGCTAAACTAATATCACGCTCAATAACTATTAAAGCACCAATTCTAGCTTTTCTTAAATAATCCATAGCTTGAACAATTTCATATACAAGTCGCTCACGTTCGTCAACAGTTAAAACTTTATGTCTACCTAATAACTGGCTCCTTCCCAATTGTTCTAATACTGTTCTTATCTCTGGTTGAAAAATAATTATTAAAGCTAAAGGTCCCCACATAATTATATATTCAAGCAATAAACCAATTGTTACAAAATGAAAAATATCTGATGCTATTTTTAAAATAGCGATAATTATAACTCCTTTAAAAATAAGAGTTAATTTAACATTATTCTTAATATTCTTCAATATATAATAAAATATTAACCAAACAATTAAAATATCCACTGTTTTATTAATAATCGATAAAATACTATCAATAGTCATATAAAAATCTCCTTTATTACCACTCTCGGTACTATATATTATACAAAAAAAGACATAAATAGTAAATACTCTATTTTATATCTTTATCATTATTGTTACTATTAATTATTAATACTGCAGGAGCCTTTTCATTAGGATTAACCTCATTATCTTCTGGTCGAATAATCGGTGGTTGATTAGCTATATTTCCTTGTAAAGCTTGTTGGCTTTGAACTGTTTGATTATTAGGAACGCTAGAATTTATAGTATTATTTACTGGTATATTATTGCCTGGTGTCGCTATCGATACATTATTATTTACAGAGTTATTTAATTGTGCATTTTGAATAGATGCTACAGGCTGAGGATTACTAGCTACATTGGCTTGTGTAGGCGCAACTTTAGGTATTGCTATTCCTCCTTGGTTATTATTACTACTTATATTAGATGTTGGATTATTATTAATTGGTTGATTAGATGGATTGACACCAGTAGTATTCATACTCATCTTTAATATTTTTTCGTTATTTTTTTCACCTAAATAACCAATAATAGCAAATATTAAAATAGTATTAACAACTAAAACAACATAATATGTGATACCATCAATACCTCTAAAAAAATTAATTATAAAATCCATTTATATCACCCTTATCTTAATATATATTATCATTTTTTTTATTTACTTACAATAAATTACATCACAATTTTTTTCACAAATTATGTTAATAATTTGTTTACTTTTAAAATCTTACGTAAAAATAATATCATTTTACGTATTTTTTTACTTATCTTCATTTATGTGTGGTATTCTAAAAAAAATATAAGAGAAAGGAACTAAAAGATGTTGTACTTTATTAGTAAAAAACAAAAAAAGAGAATTTATTTAAAACTATTATGTATTAAAGAAGAATATATAAAAGATAGTTTAGATAAAATAGATATAACTGATATAATTTAATCGATGGCAACCCTTAGCAGTATTGGAGGGATTAGTATGATAGACTTTATAATCGTAGAAAATAACACTGAATATTTAAAACATATTACATCTATGGTCGATAAAATTATGATTAAAACTTGTTTTGAATATAGAAAAAAAGCATTTGCTGAATACGATGATAAATTTAATAACTATATAAATCGAAATTTTGAAAACAAAATATATATTTTAGATATTAAAACAGATAACAAAAACGGAATAGACGTTGCCAGAGAAATTAGAAAGAAAGATTCTGAAGCGATAATAATCTTTCTAACCGCTCATGAAAAATATGGTAATCAAGTTTTAAAAAACATGATTGAAGCTTTTAGTTTTATCTGCAAAAAAGATAACGTAGAAGAAATATTAGAACAAAATATTTTAGAAATATTAAATAGAATCAGAAAAAATAGAAATATTATAAAAATCCAAGATAATACTTCCATTTATGCGATTCCACTATCCAAGATTTTATATATAACAATAGACTCCAAGAAAAGAAAAGCAGTAATAAAAACAGATATAAAAAATATTGAATGCAAAAAAACATTAAATTACTTTGAAAAATTATATCCTAATGATTTAATAAGAACTCACAAGTCTTGCGTAGTTAATATTAATCGCACTATAAATTTTGATTTTAAAAACAATAAAATCTATTTTAATAACAACAGTGAAACAGAATTATTATCTAAAAAGTATAAAGAAAAAATAAAAGAAAAATTCTTTAAATAAGAATATTCCTTTTATTTTTTTAGTTTATTTTTAAAATTTTTCAAGTTATGATAACAAGAGAAAGCTATTTTATATAAGTAATATAATGGTTTACTAATAATTAAATCAAATTCGCCTATTAATTCTACTACTTCTCCACCAAAATCTTTTTTAAAAGAATATAATCCATATAATGGACTGTTCTCATTAAAATCTCCAGTTATTCCATAAAAATTATAACGATCATAACCATTTTCTACAGTATATTTAATCATTTCATAGTATATATAATATGCTGATTGAAAGTCCATAAATTCACTATAAGAACCACCAACTAGTGCTAGTACTTCTTTTCCATATATTAAAAATAAAACTCCACCAAGGGTAATAACATCTCCATGTTTTTTATTTAGTTCTTCTACTTCCTTAATTTTATTTTCTAAACGTTTTATATTATTCTCTACTTCTTTTTGTTTCTGCTCATATTTCTTTTCATTCATTTGAATGATATGATTATCATGTTTATTTTTACGGTCTTGATAATCATCTTCAAATTCCTTTTTTTCTTTCTTTAATTCAGAAATAGTTTCATTCGTATTGAGTTCTGCTACTAATATTTTTAAAATACCACTATCATGTAAGTTTTTATACATATCTTGGTAATAAGATAATGGTCTATCAATAAATTCTCTTCTATCACCAGTATGTTGCATGATATCTTTAAATTTAGGTAATTCATCATATCCGATTTCACGACATTTAATATGATTCTTTTCATTCATCTTAATGACACGTCTTGTTTCTCTATCCATTTGACTCATTATTTCATCCATTGTCTTACCCTTAGTATTTATAACAAATATCCATCTAGGTTGAAGAGTCTCTTGCATCAAATTAAATCCGAAATGACGATAACCTAGTTTCTTCAAATTATCAAATGCTTTAAAATTATTTTCACCATTAGGAACAATTTGTCCTAATAAATCTCTTTGTTGATACATTATATTAGGATCTATTTTAACAAATATACCTTTTTCTTTTTTTACATAATTCCTTATATCATCAGTAAACTCTTTTAAAATATCATAATTATTATAATCAATTAAAAAACCACGAGGTGAATAAAACATTTTTCTCTTTATAGGTGTCATTTTAGATAACATCATGCAAGCGGCAACAATCTTTTTTCCATCTTTTAATCCTAGTAAGTGCATATCCCAATGATTAGTTTTTTTCAAATGGCCCCACTCAACTGTTTGATAAAAATTAGCTTGTGGATGACTACTCGCAAATTTTTCAAATTCTTTTTCTGTTAATTTTACAAATTCCATTTTATCACTCATCTTCCAATAATATTATATCACTTATTCATACAAAACTAAAATATAAGCCATTATATTAATTATTATTACTACTAACTGATTTTTTTATAGCTTTTTTTGCGCGTTTCCTTACTAATTTTCTATATAGTGGAACTAACTTAGTAAAACAAAAATACATAAAATGATTCGTTATATAGTCAAATTCTCCAATAAATTCTATATAATTTCCACCAAATGATTTTTTAAATATATGTAATCCATAACGAGGATTTTTAGGATCTAGGTCACCTATTGTACCAAAATGATCATAATATTTTATCCCCTTATCATGGCAATACTTAATATGTTCATAATATACTTTATAATTAGATTGTGAAGAAGCTAGTACATTGTGATTTCCTGCATACAAAGTCCAAGCTTTATCACCATATTCAACAATTACATGTGCATTTAATGTAATAACATCTCCATATTTTTCTTTAGCATTAGTATACTCATCTATATATTCATTCAGTTTATCAATACGCATTTCTATTTCTTTTTCTTTTTTTTGGTTAGCAGTACTTAATGCACCCTTTTCTTTTAATTTAGATAATTTATCCTCTAATTCCGTTTTTTCTTCCGTATAATCCAAAATAACTTTATTAGTATCAATGCTTCCCATAAATAAATTCATTTTTCCATATTTATTATATATTTCATATAAACTTTTATAATATTTCATATCATGAGAAACAAAATCCTTACGGTCCTCCGTCATATCCATTAATTTACTAAATTCTTCAATATCATCAATAGTACCAATTCTAACACTAGTTCCTAAACTAGTTCCTTTTTTGATTCTCTGCTTAACTGTTTTAGAAAATTTACTTTCGATTTCCTCCATTGATTGAGATAAATCAATTCTAAAAGTATATCTCGGTTGCATTGTTTCAAAGTTTTTAGTAAATCCTTGATGTTTAAAACCGATTTCTTTTAACACATTAAAAATATGCTTACAATCATAACGAGGTTCCACCAATTCTCCTTTATAATCTTCTTCATGCCAAATAAGATCAGGATCAATTTTTAAAAATATGGATTTCTTCTTTTTAGTAAATGCAACTACTTTATTAGAAAACTCTTTTACTAATTCATCATTAGTAAAATCTATTACAAATCCTCGTGGTGCATAAAAATAAGAAAAACCTAAAGGTAAATGTTTTTGTAGCAATAAGGTAGCACCCAATATATTATCATTATTATCGACTAAACCTAAATAATAAGGAGTTTGCCTCTTCTCTTTTTTTGCAAATTCTCCCCAAGCATATGATTGCAAAAAGTGTGACTTCATTGGATGATTTTTAACATAATCATCATATCTTTTTCCTTCTAATTCTATTAATTTCGCCATTATATCAACTCCCAGTATTTCAACTGCTATATTATTATAATAAACAATATTTAGTATTTTAATTATACCATGACTAGCTATTTACTTAAATAGAAAACACAAAAAAAGCAGATATTAAATCTACTTTTACTACATTCTTTTTATTCTTAAAATTCTCAAAGCATTGATAATTGCTAAAACAGATACTCCAACATCAGCGAAAACTGCGGCCCACATACTAGCAATACCTAGGGCACTTAATATTAGTACCGCTATTTTTACTGTAATAGCAAACGTAATATTTTGTTTGACAATTCGCATTGTCTTTTTAGAAATATTAATAGCATTAGCAATTTTAGATGGTTCATCGGTCATTATCACTACATCTGCTGCTTCTATTGCGGCATCACTTCCAAGTGCGCCCATAGCAACTCCTATATCAGATAAAGCTAAAACTGGAGCATCATTTATTCCATCTCCTATAAATACTAACTTACCATTATCATCTTTTTTATGCATTAATTTTTCAACAATTTCAACTTTATCCTGTGGTAAAAGTTCAGAATAAAATTCATCTAAATTCAATTTACTAGCAACATCTTCACTTATATTTTTATGGTCACCTGTCAACATAATTATTTTTTGAATGTTATTTTCCCTAAATAATTTAACTGCTTTAAATGCATCATCTTTTATTTTATCAGCGATAACAATTGTACCTGCAAATTTTTTATCAATGGCAACATATATAAGAGTACCTACTTCCTTACTTTTATCATACTTAATATTATTTTCCTTCATTAGTTTCTCATTACCAATTAGAACTAATTTTTTATTTACCTTTGCGCTAATTCCTTTTCCTGCTATTTCTTTTACTTCAGTTATTTGTTTTTCATCAATTTCTTTTCCATAAACTTCTTTAATAGAAAGAGAAATAGGATGATTAGAAAAATGTTCAGCATAAGATGCATATCTTAATAATTCATCATCAGAGTAACCTACGGCATCTATTTTTTGAACTTTAAATACTCCCTCTGTTAGAGTTCCAGTCTTATCACATACAACAATTTCCGTATTAGCTAAAGCCTCTAGGTAATTACTTCCTTTTATTAATTCTCCTATTTTAGATGCTGCACCAATTCCCCCAAAGAAACTTAATGGAATGGATATTACTAAAGCACATGGACAAGAAACAACTAAAAATGATAAAGCACGATATATCCAATCATTAAAACTAGCATCTTTTATTATTAAAGGAGGAATAATGGCTAAAACAATGGCAATTATCACAACAATCGGAGTATAATATCTTGCAAATTTACTAATAAAATTTTCCGATTTTGATTTTCTGCTACTAGCATTTTCAACTAAATCCAAAATCTTACTAACAGTGGATTCTCCAAACTCCTTACTAACCTTTACTTTTAATGTTCCTTCTATATTAACACAACCACTTAATACTTCATCATTAATACTAACTTTTCTAGGAATAGATTCTCCAGTTAAAGCAAGTGTATTAAGCATGGATTCTCCTTCTACAACTATACCATCTAAAGGAATCTTTTCTCCTGGTTTTATTAGAATAATTTCTCCAATATTGACATCATCTGGATCAATTTTTTCGATTTCATTATCACGATAAACATTAGCATAATCAGGTCTAATATCCATTAAATTGGAAATTGATTTTCTAGATTTATCCACTGCATAACTTTGAAACAATTCTCCTACTTGATAAAAAATCATGACCGCTACTGCTTCTTGAAATTCACCTATACAAAA
>CALVYX010000100.1 GCA_944372315.1 uncultured Bacilli bacterium | reverse complement strand
TATTTACAAGTTGGATAATTACTACATGCTACAAATTCACCATATTTACCTTTTCTCATTACTAAAGGGTTGCCACACTCTGGACAAATTTCTCCCGTTTCTTCTGCTTTTTTCTTTTCCATATTTTTAAAAGCCTGTTCCACTTCTGGTTCAAACTTATTGTAAAAATTTTTCAATATTACCAAAGACTCTTTATCGCCATCAGCAATTTTATCTAAATCTTCTTCCATTTCTCTAGTATATTCCACATTAATTAAATCAGAGAAAAATTCCTGTAATTTATCAGTGGTTTCTATTCCAATTGCTGTTGGTCTAAATTTCTTATCTTCTACTATTACATAATCTCTTTCCTTAATGGTATCCATTGTCTTAGCATAAGTAGAAGGTCTTCCAATTCCTAAATCTTCCATTTCTTTAATTAATTTAGCTTCCGTATATCTTGCTGGTGGTTGTGTAAAGTGCTGTTCTTTTTCAATACTAGTAGAAGTTATTACATCTCTTTCCTGTAAGTGAGGTAATATCCTATCTTCAGACTTTTCATAATCTTTATATACTTTCAAATATCCATCATAGATAAGTATCTGTCCACTAGTTTTAAATTGGTAATTATTATTATCTAAAATAACTGTAGTTGCTTCTACTTTTGCGTCAGCCATGATACTAGCTAATGCTCGGTAATAAATAAGTGAATATAGTTTATACTCATCATTAGTTAAAAATTTCTTAATACTATTAGGCGTTCTATTAATACTTGTAGGCCTAATAGCTTCATGAGCATCTTGTACATTATCCTTCTTCTTAGTTGTCTTTACATAGCCGACATACTCTTTTCCATATTCTTTATCAATGTATGCATACCCACTTTTAGTAAATTCATCACTTAATCGAATAGAATCAGTTCTCATATAAGTAATAAGACCTACTGTTTCATTTTCTAAATCAATTCCTTCATATAACTTTTGAGCGATACTCATCGTCTTTTTCGCTGTAAAATTTAATTTTGTTGATGCTTCTTGTTGCAAAGTACTAGTAATAAAAGGAGGTTTAGCTTTTTTATTTTTCTTTTTAGATTCAATACCGATTACTATAAAATCTTTATTTAATTTATCTAGTATAATATTTGCTTCTTCTTCCGTTTTTATCTCGATATCTTTATGATCATAGTGAAATAATTCTGATTCGAAGTCATCAAATATTCCAGTAATTGTCCAGTACTCTTCTTTTTCAAAGTTTTCTATTTCACGTTCACGATCAACAATTAATTTTAAGGCGACACTCTGTACTCTTCCGGCACTCTTACCTCCAGTTTTCGATTGCATTAATCTAGATAATCGAAAACCAATAATCCTATCTAAAATTCTTCTAGTCTCTTGACTTTTTACTAAATTATCATCAATTTTTCTAGGGTTTTTAAATGCTTCTACTACTTTATCCTTAGTAATTTCATGAAATAATACACGTTCATAATCTTTATCTTTAATTCCTAAAGCATCTTTTAAATGCCAAGAAATTGCTTCTCCTTCACGGTCGGGGTCAGTTGCTAAAAATACTCTATTGCTATCTTTCACATCTTTCTTTAAATCACTTATTAATTTCTTTTTTCCACTAATAGCAATATAATTAGGTTTAAAATCATGTTCTACATCTACTCCTAGACCAAATTTACCAGTAGTAGACAAATCTCTAATATGACCTTTAGAGGATACTACTTTATAATCTTTACCTAAATATTTCTCAATTGTCTTACTCTTACTAGGCGACTCAACAATTACTAAATTCTTGGTCATGAAACCACTTCCTTTACTTTTATACTTATACTAGTTATTACTCTTTTTGTCAATAAAATTAATTTCACAATGATTTATATTAATATTATTACTAATCTAAAAAAATATGATACCAATTTATTTTACTATAATTATATACCATAATCACTTTATTTCCTTATTAATAAGAAAAGAATTCCTATTTAGGAATCCTTAAATTTTTTCAAATTGCGAATTATAAAGTTTAGCATAGAAACCATTTTTCTTTAATAATTCTTCATGATTTCCTTGTTCTACAATATCACCATTATCCATGACTAATATTAAATCAGCATTTTTAATCGTAGATAGACGATGAGCAATAATAAAACTTGTTCTTCCCTCCATCAATTTATCCATAGCTTTTTGAATTAATATTTCTGTTCTTGTATCTACACTACTAGTTGCTTCATCTAATATTAATATTTTAGGATCGGATAAAATTACTCTTGCAATTGTAAGTAATTGCTTTTGACCACCAGAAACATTATCACTTTCTTCGTTCAAAATCATATTATATCCATCTGGTAAAGTTTTTATAAAGTGATGAACACTAGCACTTCTGGCAGCATTTTTAACTTCCTCAATATCAGCATCTAACTTACCATATCTAATATTATCAGCAATACTACCACTAAATAACCAAGTATCTTGTAATACCATACCAAATAAACTTCTTAAATCAGATCTCTTAAAATCTTTTATATCATGACCATCAATTAAAATCTTACCACTGTTAACATCATAAAATCTCATTAATAATTTTACCATAGTAGTTTTTCCTGCTCCGGTTGGTCCAACAATAGCAATCTTTTGCCCTTGTTTTACTTTGGCATTAAAATCATTAATAATAATTTTATCTGGATTATATCCAAAATGTACATCTTTAAACTCTACATTTCCTTTGATATCACGAATCGATACCGGATTTTTAACATCTTTTACTTCTTCTTTTTCATCAAGAAATTCAAAAATACGTTCTGCAGCTGCTACTGTTGGTTGTAATAAAGCAAATATTTGAGCCATTGTTGATGATGATTGGTTTAAATTTCTAATATATTGAGAGAAAGACAAAATGTCTCCTACAGCAATTTTGTTTTTTATTGTTAAATATCCACCATAAATAGATACTAAAACATAACTGATATTACCAACAAAATTCATTAATGGATGCATAGAAGTTGAAATAAATTGACTTTTCCATCCAGAGTCGTATAATTTATCATTTAATTTTTCGAAACGTTCTATTTCTTTATCTGCAGCATCAAACACTTGAACAACATCATGACCACCATATACTTCTTCAACAACACCATTGATATCTCCTAAATTCTTTTGTTGTCTTGTAAAGAATTTTTGAGATTTTGACATAATGAAGCCCATTCCAAAAACAGAAATTGGCAATAACAGAAGTGACGCTACTGTCATAGAACCACTAATACTAATCATCATAACTAAAGTACCAACTAAAGTAGCAATAGCTGTAATAAATTGACTTAATGTTTGACTTAAATTTTGAGAGAAAGTATCTACGTCATTAGTAATTCTTGATAAAATTTCTCCATGTGTTCTAGTTTCAAAATATGATAATGGTAATTTATGCAATTTCTTACTAATTTCATCTCTTAATCTATATGATATCTTACAAGA
>CALVYX010000099.1 GCA_944372315.1 uncultured Bacilli bacterium | reverse complement strand
AGCGATAATTTTCACCATTAAAGTCATATTCTAATATTGTGCTTACTGAATCTCCAATTTTATATCCACAATGCGTCATAAAGTCTTCCACTAAGTCAACTTTGCTTACATAGTCACTTTTAAGTTCAAAACTATCAATAGCCTCAACTTTAGGTAATCTTAAATTTTCATAAATTTTTTGATTTTGTTCTTCAGTATTTTTTGAAAAAAGTTCATTTAAAACAGCCATCATAGCATCATAAGTTGCTTGATCATCATTCTTAAAATAAGACACACTATTGCTAACTAAGTACAATGTTTTAAGTAAAACTAATTGTCCTGAAGGATTGTATATAAGTCTTATATTTAAGTTATTAAAATGACTATTTCCATTATAGTCTCCTAGACTATCTTTGTTATTTTCTGCATTTCTATCGCTCCATATTAATATACGATAAACTGAATATCCTTGACTACTAAAAGTAGTTCCTTCTAAAGTGTTCGCATCACTTTCTACCATGTATGCATAATATCCAGGATATTTATCGTTAAAATTATCTACAAAATTTTGTATTGCTTTAACATCTTTAAATCCTAAATCTGTAACTGTTTTTTGTTCATTATTATTTGTATTATTGTTTTGATTTTCTTTATTACCACATGCAGTAAGCGAAAACATCATTACTAGCATTAGAGTTAAAATCATTATTTTTTTCATAATATATCTCCTCTCTTTTAAATTGTTTTTTTGATATTTATTAATTAGCATTTTTGTTATTCTCTATTATATATTTATATATTAATTTTTTAATCCATAACTATTCCACCCCATTCTGTTACTGTAAATCCACTTCGTTCTATCGGACTAATTATTGGATCTTTAAAAGTGCCTAAATCATTAGATACCGGAGCAAATAAGAACCATACTCGGAAAATGGTATCAGGTACTGGAGTAACTTCCATAGGCATTAAGGCATCTATTGTTTCTGTATGCTGAGGATACATAACATATGATACACTATTTTCAAGCTTTGTACACCAGAAGGTAACAAAGTCTTTTGTTTCTTGCTCGTTAAATTTATATTTTGTTGCAATTTCAGTTAATTGTTCTTTTTTTGTTTCTGGTTTTATAATCCAACCTTCTTCTTTTTGCATATGTAAAGTTGAAGTGTCTGACTCATAGAATAAATATCCATATTTTTTTCCATCTATTAAAAGATTTCCATTTGGTTTTGCTGTTGCTTGCCAAAATTCTTTATATTCCGGTATGACAGTTTCAAGCAATTCTGGATTTTTAAATCGAACAATTATCTCTTCTTCTTCAATTGGATATAAATAAATATTTGGTTTAATTGCCGTTTCTAAAACTGGAAGCGTTCTTGCATCACCAGGTCCGGTTTTCTTTTTTGTATCTGTTTTATATAAATCAGAAAACTTTTTCCATAAACTATCCCATGACTTGTTAACTAATTTACTAAGATCTTTAATAAAATTTTTTGTAAAGTAATCAAAAATATCTTGTGGTAATTTTTTAATAATATTTAATTCTCGTAAAAATTTATTGTTTTGTTCATTTATAGTTGGTAATGGTCTCGTTAAAGCTCCATGACTTCCATCTTTGTCGGGGCCTACAATATCTTGCGGTGTAAATGTGTTTGACATCATCTTATAAGCTATATTATCACTATATTCTGTTATTCCATCTAAAAGATCTAGAGGTTTATTGGTGTGAGTATTCATATAATTGGTAAATACATCATTACCCATAAGTTCTAGCATATTACTTACTGCTGCATCCGCGGCGCTTGCTTGTTTTATATTTGATGTTCCAAGTCCCATTCCTTTTAAAGTATAATGTGTCCATCTCATAAACGAATGAGTGTGTTCTGAATTGGTAAAGGTAACTATATTTTCTGTTGTATTAATATATTTGTTTGCCTTATCCACTAGATTATTATAGTTAATTTCATTACCGTGGCTGCTATTTTCTCTTGCATCCTTTAGACTATCAGAATTTCTACCAAAATTTTTAATAGCATCTGTTATATCATTTAAATTTGTATTTTTAATTTCATCTTTTATTTTGTTTTGAATAAATGGTTTAACTGCATCAACTGGTTTCATATTATTAGTAGATGTAGAATTATCACGTGGTTTAAAATTAAATGAATCACATAAATTTTGCCATTCTTGTTTTAAATCTTCTGCAAAATTTCCTGTGTTAGCTCGATCATGAACTCGCCATTGACTAGATGCGGTATGTCCATCAACATTTGAATTAGTTGAATTTACAAAATCTCTATGAGCACTACCTAAAGTTTGGGCATTGGCGTTTGCTATTGAAAAGAAAAAAGTACTAAATGATGCAATAATAACTAATAGACAATTTATTTTTTTTCTTAGTAGTTTATTTTTCATTCTTTACCCTCCTTAATTAGAGTTTTATACTCTGAAATGGAGTCAATAAGTTCTTCATAGCCACCTTCATTTTTGGCACATTTTAAAGCATAATCAAGATATTCTAAACTTTGATTAGTATCACCTAATACATAAGCAGTTAAAGCATAATAGTAATTAGCATATGGATTATCTGGTTCCATCTCTAAAGTCTTTCCTAAATAATATGCCGCTTGAATGTATTTGTCTGTTTCATAACATGTGTAACCAGCCATATACATAAAATATGGTTCAAATGGATAATCATATGCTGCATCTTGGGCAATATCACAAATCGTATTATTTACTTTACCTTTGTATTGAAATAATCTCGCTCTTAATAACATTTCATAACTTTCTTTGTCTTTATTTTTTATTTGAGATAGCATATTTGCGGCGTTGTAATTATCATCTTGAGCAAGTAATAGTTTTCCTTGTAATTTTATTTTTTCATTACAATATGGTAACTTATTTATAACATTTTTTGCTTCATTATATTTTTCATTTTCAATAAGATTTTCTATTTGAGCAATTGTTTTAACATCTAGAATACGATTTTTTTCATAATATTCTTCTAATATTTCTTGGTCTATATCTACCGCATCACTAAATACTAATGTGGATGGGTTTCCTAAAATAGTACAAAGTAACAAAGCTATTATAGATGCACCTAAACAAAATTGAGGCATTTTTCCATTAAAACCTTTTACAAAAAATTGTATTCCTATAAATGATGCTACCAATAGTAATAATGCTATAACTTCAAATAATGTAAAACCATTTATTAATATAAATATAAAATTTATTGCCGTAATAATTATAATTATTTTTTTTATCATGTCACTTACCTCCTTGATTATTATTGTTCAAAAGAGAATCCGTGCGTTCTTCATACATAGCATGTTTAGTGTTATTTAAAAATACACTTATATATACAGCAATTCCCCGTTCATTTATCGTAGGTGAATAATTTAATTCATCAAGTACTAAA
>CALVYX010000098.1 GCA_944372315.1 uncultured Bacilli bacterium | reverse complement strand
CCAAATACATCTCAACCACCTATACCTTATATACCTATGAATATAATATCACATTTTAAACATTAAAAAAAGCTTATTTTCAGAAAAAAACAAACTTTTTTTATTAGACAACTGCAAAACTCGGGATATACCATTTAATCTTTCGTTTATTTGTTCTGATGTCATAGTTGTACCTTCATTTATGATTCTAACTTTAAATGTTATAGATTTTTTACCTTGTGGAATTTGATTTCCCCTATATTCATCAACAAATTCAACATCTTTTACTAATAGCTTAATGCTTTCTTCAATATTAGACCATTTAACATCTTCATCTACTATAACAGCTAAATCTTTTTCAACTAATGGTAATTCTAATAATTTTTCATATTTATTGGTTCTTGAATCATATGGAACTAATTTATCCAAATTAATTTCAAACATTGCTACATTAGTTCTTTTAATCTTTGAATCATTCATAACTCTAACTGATAAAAGTCCTAAAGAACCAATAATTTTCCCATTTAATGTTATATTCAAATATGCATTAATATCTGCCCATGCTGGCTTTTCACTTTGTTCTAATTTGATATTTTCTATATGACAATATCTAGACATACTTTCTATAACACCTTTTGCCTCATAGAAAATATCCTTTGCATTTTTACCAACAATTGAACCAGTCAAATAATTTTCTTGAATTGGTAATATTTCATCATCGGATGATGGTCTATAATCACCTTTTCTAAATACTTGTTTTACTTCATACATTTTAAATTTATCAAAATATCTTAAATTTTTATATATTGCTTCAAGCATTCCTGGTATTAATGAACTTCTTAAATATGAAAGTTCTGGAGCTGGTGGAGTTGTTAATCTTAGTGAGTTTTCTAAATCAATTTTTGCAGAACGAATATATTTTTCATCAATCCAAGGATAAGTATATATTTCATTAAATCCACATCTGTATGATAAATATTCTCTTATTCTTCTATCTAGTAAAACATTATTTTGTTTAATTGCATGCTCTATAGTAATATTAATTGGTTTTGCTTCGAAACTATTATAAGAAAGTATTCTAACAATATCTCCCATTACATCATCTTTAAGTGTTACATCACCAGTTGATCTCCATGTTGGAACAGTAATATCGTAAATTCCATCACTATACGATAATTCATATCCTAGTGATATTAATATTTGTTCTATTTTTTCTTTGGAAATTTTTTTGCCTAGTCTTGTATCTAAGAATTTTTCACTTAATTCTATTTTATTCTTTTTAGTTTCGTTTAAATATACATCAGAATATTTTACTATTTTACTTTCTGGAAATATTTCTTTAATTAGTGAAAGTGCTAAAGATAATCCTTGATCTACCCTTTGTGTATCTATACCTTTTTCAAATCTAATGGATGCATCTGTTTTTTCTGCAAATCTTTTTCCTGTTTTTCTAATTGCTCTTGAATCAAAACTTGCAACTTCTAATACAATACCTTTTGTATCAGGTAATATTGAATCTTTTTTACCACCTCTAATACCTGCTAAAGCCATTGCATCATTTTCATCACATATTACTAAATCATCTGTTGTAAGTTTAATAGTATTATTGTCAAGTAATAATAATTCTTCATTTTCTTGAGCATTTCTTACAATTATCTTTTCTCCATTTACATGTGTTTTATCAAATGCATGTAATGGTTGTCCTGTTGCCATCATCACATAATTTGTTATATCAACAATTGCATTTATAGGTCTTTGTCCAGTCTTAGATAAAAGTGATTTCATCCATATCGGAGATTCTTTTTGATATATACCTTCTATTTCTACTCCAACATATCTATTACATTTATCTGGTTCTTTAATTTCTACATTATATTTTGGTAATGTATCATCAATTTCATAAGTATCTAATGGTTTTAAAGATGTATTATAAATTGCTGACAATTCTCTTGCTATTCCATAATGTCCCCACAAGTCAGGTCTATTTGACAATGATTTATTATCTATTTCTAATACTGTATCATCCATTAGAACAATGTCTGCAATATTATCCCCCGGCTTACATTCAATTCCTTTTAAATCAATTATTTCTGTTTCATTTTTTGATGGAAAGAAATCACTTAAATAAACTTCAGATGATGCACAAATCATACCATAAGACGATTCTCCTCTCATTTTTGTTTCTTCTACACGAACTGGTTCTCCTTCTCCATGCCAAACTACTTCTGCTCCTGGTTTTGAAACAACAACATATTCGCCAGTATATAAGTTTGAGCCACCACAAACTATTTGTACTGGTGATTCTAAACCAATATCAGTTATACATATTTTTAATCTATCTGCATTTGGATGTTGTTTTACTTCTAATATTTTTCCTACGACAATATCATGATATTTTTCTTTTGTATTTTCTACTTCTTCAACTTCAACAGTACGAAGTGTCATATCATAAGCAATTTGTTTATCAGTTAAATCTTTAGGTAATTCAACATACTGTTTGATTAAATTTAATGATACTCTCATACTATCAATCCTTTCTATTTAAATTGTTTTAAAAATCTTAAATCAGCACTATGAAATAATCTTACATCATCTACTCCATATCTCATCATTACTAATCTATCTAGTCCTATATTAATATAAAAGCCAGTCCATTCATTAGGATCAAGTCCTGCTGATTTTAATACATTTGGATGAATTACACCACCTGGCATTACTTCTATCCAACCGTTGTGATTACATACTTTGCAACCTTTACCACCACAAACTAAACATTCCATATCAATTTCATATCCTGGTTCAGTAAACGGGAAGAATCCTTCTCTCATTCTAGTATTAATTTTTCTTCCAAAAACTTTTTCTAATATTGTTTGAATCATAACCATACCAGATGAAAATGAAATATCTTTGTCAACAATTAATGCTTCATATTGAACGAATGCTCTTTCATGTCTAGCATCTGTTGTTTCATTTCTATATACTCCTCCTGGATAAACGAATCTAGCAGGGGCTCCATGTTTCTTCAAATATCTAACTGATCCACCTGTTAAATGGGGTCTTATACACAATCTTTCAGCTGCTTCTTTATCCTCTGTACCTTCAATCCAATATGTATCCATCATTTCTCTTGCTGGATGGTCGGGAGCAAAGTTTAAATTATCGAATGCATATTTTTCACTTGTAATATCATCCTCACTATAAACCTCAAATCCTAATGATAAGAAGGCATCATTTAAATCATATTTCATTTGTGTTATTGGATGAAGTGCTCCTCCACTTACTACTTTTCCTGGAATAGTTAAATCAAGTGGTTCATCAAGTACACTAGATTGTTCTATAAGTTTTTGTTCTTTTAAGTCTAATTTTTCTATAAATAATCTTTTAATTTCAGTTGTTAACATACCAACACTTTTTTTATCTTCATTAGATAAACTACTCATTGATTTTAAAACTTCCGATAACTTACTTTTTTTACCAGTTAATTCTTTTCTAACTTCCTCAAGTTCAGAAACATTTGTAATTTTTTCAATAATTTCTAACCCATTAGATTTAATTTTTTCTAGTTTTTCTTTCATAATTATTTCCTTTCCTTCATTTAGAATATATATTTAAAGTGATTAATCTAAAATCATCTTCCAAACTAACCACTTCCTTTCATATGATTTTAAATAATAAATGGTGGCTCCAGTAAGAATCGAACTTACGACACAAGGATTTTCAGTCCTTTGCTCTAACAACTGAGCTATAGAGCCATTAAATAAAAAACGAGCAAAACATCCATAAAGGACGAATTGCTCGTGGTACCACCTTTTTTTATAGTATTTTTACTACCTCATTATAGATTAACGCTCTTTCACGATTTGACTCCATTATTGAAATTCATTAATTTGCCTTTCTATTATAGCTCTCAGTCGGTGGCTATAATTTCCTGTATAGAGTTTCAAATTAACTACTTAGATAACTTCTCTGTCAACAAAAATACAAGTAAATTATATATCTTTTAATTCATCTTGTCAATGGCACTACTTTTTGGTACTACTTTTTGTGTATTAGATGGTGCTTTTAATAATTCAACCTTTTGATTAACTATCCAAATTTTGCCATTGTTTTCTGTATAATATTCTATATTTCCATCTATTGACTTAATGATACTAATATCAGTTATATTATCTTGTAATAAATAGAATTCACCATATTCATTACCAACTTTAATTAAATCTTGTTTTTTATATTTTTCTCCACCAATATCCAATATATCTGGATAGATATCTTCACTTGTGTTATTGTGTGGATAAATTGATATATCATCTAAATTCAATCCTTCTTCAATTCTGAAATCAGGGTATTCTTCACTACATGGTGTAATAATAATATATTTTGACATAAGCATTGCACCTGCACTAAAGCCTAACATTACCCCCTTATAATTTTTAAGGTTATCTATTATCTCAAGCTTTTCACATAATTCTTTTTGACTAAATGGATCTCCACCCATTAACATTAAGAAACTTGCATTATCTACTAACTTCTTTGCATCTTCAATATTTGTATCAGAAGTTAATATATTTATATTTTCAAAATTTATTCCTACATTTTCAAAATGTTTAGTAAATATGGGCACATATTTATTTGTTGCTTTATCAATTTTATCAATTCCACCAGGAATATAAACAATACTTTTATTATTTCTTAATTCTGATTTAAACATATCACCTAGACCATGTCCAAATGCATTATTAACATCAAAGCCACTACAATAATATCTTATCATCCAATTTCACCTCGTTATTTTTAAAATTTCTTTGGTAATTTACTATAATCATATTTATATTCTGCTTCTAACAATTCATCAAAAGCATATTTAATATCTTCTATTGCCTTATCTATTGTGTATAAACTATCCTTATTATCTTTCATTATTTGTAAATGCTCCATAGTATAAAATAATTTTTGTCTTGCATCACTTACTTTTTTTATTTTTTTAGCATCCCAATCTAATAAATCTAATTCAGATTGCCTATATTCTTTTAATAATTCCTTTAAATCTTTGGTGGATTTGTTGTAATTAGTATCTTTTAATTTTTCTTTATAAAAAGAAAGAAATTCATCATATCCAGCTACTTTTAATAATTTCATTAATGACATATCTAAAGTTTCAGCAATCTTACGTAGATCATCAATATCTACTTTTTTTATTTTCCCATTAATTAAATCATTTAATGTACTTCTACTAATACCTGTCAATTTAGCAAGTTCTCTTTGAGAAATACCTTTTGATTCTCTTGCAGATTCAATTAAACTTTTAAGTTCTTCTGAGTTCATCTAATCACTTCTTTCTCCCTTTTTGGCTCTTCACAATTTAATTTTATCACTTTTTTAACCAAATGTCTATATTTTCGGACAAAATGTATTGACAACAATTTCGGACAGTGCTATATTTAAAATGTCCTAGATATCGGACACATGATTTTTAAAAGAAGGGAGGATAAAAATATGAGATTATTTAAAAAAGAAAATATTAATAATTATGTTGTGTCTAAAGATTTATCTATAAATGCAATTGGTATGATTAATTCTCTATTGGCTAGATCTAATGAAGAACTTAATAATATTGACCTCTACTCTATTAGTAATGATAGTAGAAAAGATATTGCTTTAGCATTTAGAGAATTAAGGAAGAAAAAATATATTATTTATAGTTCTTTAGATGATACGTATTACATTTATGTATCACCACAAAAATAATTATTAACAAAAAAATTAGAAAGGAGGAAAAATATGACTGCAGAAGAGACATTAAATTTAGTAGCTAAACAATGGTGCACACTTGAAGATATTATGAAACTAGGACATCTTGGTAGAAATTCTGCACTTAAGGCTAAGAAAACAATAAAAGACAAATTAGAAAAACAAGGTTATCTTATCCCAAAGTCTGTTGTTCCAACAAAGGAAGTGGTAGCATTCTTTGGTATAGATATACCTTATTTAGAATCTAGAGTATCTAGTAAAGAACTTATTAAAAAAATGTAAGAAAGGAGATATAAGTGAAAAGGCTTAATGAAATAAATAAAACAATAAAAAAAGATATCATTGTTGAGAACCTAATGATATCAAATGGAGTTTATCTACTTGTATCTCATCCTAAAGTTGGCAAGTCAATGTTTGCTCAGCAACTTGCCTTCTCTCTTACTACTGGAGAAGATTTTTTAGGATTTAAAGTAAATCCCTCTCATGTCTTATATATTACCACAGAGAGTGATATAAATCAATTAAACAATAGATTTAAATTAATGAATTTAAATATTAATGTAGATAAATTTCATGTAATAGATTCAGATGATATTTCAGATTTTTATATAAGAGATATCGAAAGAGATATTCACGAATTAACTTTTAATAAAGAACCATTATTTGTAATTATGGATATGTTTAAAGATATAAAATTTGATACAAGTTATGATTTAAATAATTATCAAGAAGTAAATGATGTTGTATTTAGAAAGTTAAAAGATTTATGTAAAAAATATAATATTACCTTACTCGTTACTCATCACTTAAACAAAAGAGATGAAACTATGGGAAGTGTAGGATTAAATGCTGATGTATCTGGAATTATCAAATTAAAAGAATCTAAAAATAATTACAATAAACTAACATTATTCTATAAAGGTAGAGATTTAGGTAGATTAGAATTGAATTTAAAAAGAAATGATAATCAAACATTTTCAATTATTGATGAAAATACTGATGATGAAATAGATTATAATCTACTCCTATTTATAAAATATGCAGTTGCTAAAAAAGACTTTGATTATACAATATCAGATATTTTATCTAAGACAAATATTTTATTAACACCAACACAACTTGGTAGTTTAATTCAAAGAAACATAAGTGTGTTGGAACGTGAAGGTCTTCATATAACAAACAAGCGTAATGCGAGTGTTAGATTATGGCATTGTTCTTATGAAGAACCTTCCGAGGATAATGAATAAACGGGGCACGTTTTATCAGACAAAAATTATTATCAGACATTTTAAGTAAGAAGTATTGATAATTCAATAAAAGATGCTACTTTTTGTCTGATAATATTTTTATATATTTAATAGTTCTTTAAGTAAATTAT
>CALVYX010000097.1 GCA_944372315.1 uncultured Bacilli bacterium | reverse complement strand
CCATTGACGAATATTCCTAACTGCTGTCTCCCGTAGGAGTCTGGGCCGTGTCTCAGTCCCAGTGTGGCCGATCACCCTCTCAGGTCGGCTACGCATCGTTGCCTTGGTAGGCCATTACCCCACCAACTAGCTAATACGCCGCAGGCTCATCTCAAAGTGAAGCTTTAAAGGCTCCTTTTAATATAAGACAACGTATCATCTTATATATCATCCGGTATTAGCAATCGTTTCCAATTGTTATCCCAGTCTCTGAGGCAGATGACCCACGTGTTACTCACCCTTGCGCCACTAAGCGGGAATCCAAATCGATTCTGTACAAGTACAAAATTTCAGTGGGCCGCTTCGTACGACTTGCATGTCTTAGGCATGCCGCCAGCGTTCATCCTGAGCCAGGATCAAACTCTCAAATAAAATTTATATTTATAGTTTGATTTTAATAATAAATTCCTAGCTACTCAAATTGACGTTTTGCTCAGTTTTCAAAGATCATTATTGTATTTTCTGGGTTGCATTAGTAATATATCAAACTTATTAAGTAAAGTCAATAGTTTTTTTACTTTTTTTACTTTTTTATTTGACATATTTTTTATATCGGCTTTTTTTGTCGACGTATATAAGAATACCAAACAAAATATGTAAAGTCAATATATTTTTTAACTTTTTACAACTTTTTTATTTGACACTTTTTTGTCGACATTTCTCACACGACATGTACTAGAATAACAGAGTTTAATTATTAAGTCAACAATTATTTTCATTTTTTTTATATTTTTTTCAAAACCTATAAAAATCTAGTGTTTTTACTCATAAAACATTATATGAAATAAAAAATAATAGTTTCCTATTATTTAATAAAATGTTTGTTTTTATGTAGTTTATATTCCTTATAATACTCTTCTATTTTCTTATTTTCAAAAGGGCCTTTATGGTTTCTTGCTAATTCTATTAAATTAGATAACTCTTCTTTTAGAACTAAGTCAATCTCATCCGAATAATGCATTTTGTTTTTATGATAATTATATTCGCCACGATCAAGCACTTTAAATGCTCCATCAGGAAATACTCTCAAGTCCAAATCATAATCAATATATTTTATTGTTTTCTCATCAATCACAAAAGGAGAAGCAATATTACAATAATAATAGATACCATCTTTTTTATATTGACCAATTACATTGTACCAATTATTTTTAAAAAAATACATTATAGCTGGTTCTTTTGTCTTCCAACTTCTTCCATCTGATTCAATTACTTTAGTTCGATCATTTCCAAAAACCAAATAATCATCGCATTCATCTAATAACACAGCTTCATCCCAAGCTCTATGAATACTACCATCATGTTTATAGCTATGTATAATGTACCTTTCTCCTATTTTATTTTTTTTCATACAAAATTCCTCTTTCTAAACATATTATACATTATTTTTCAAATAAAAACAATCCACACTACTGTGGACTGCTTTCTATTTCTTAGTAATTTTATCAACAATTGCTTTACCAGCTACTGGATTATTTTCAAAAGCTCTTAATATTTCAATTGGAATTGCAAAAACTACTGTATTAGATTGATCAGAACTTATATCATTAATAGTAGCTAATGTTCTTAAATGAAGAGCTCCGGCTGATTCACTCATAGTACGAGCTGCTTTAGCTAAATTTTCAGAAGCTTCTACTTCACCTGCTGCTTTCGTAATAACCGCCATTTTTTCACGCTCTGCTTCGGCAACTTTTGCTATTACTCTTTTCATTTCTTCAGGTAACGCTACATCTTTAAGTTCTACATTTTCTACTTTTACTCCCCATGGATCTGTTGCTTCATCAATAACTTTGCAAATTTCACTAGAAATTTTTTCTCTATCAACTAATAATTCGTCTAGTGATACTGCACCCACAATATTACGCATAGTTGTTTGTGCCAATTGACCTACTGCATAATAATAGTTTTCAACAGCTAATATTGCTTTAGAAGCATCAAAAATCTTATAGTAAATTACAGCATTAATTTTTATTGAAACATTATCCTTAGTAATTGCATCTTGTTCTGGTACATCTACTGCCTTTGTTCGTATATCAACTTTTTTATACGATTGAAATATAGGAATAACTAATCTCCATCCAGGTTGCATAACTTCAGTGAATTTACCAAAAGAAAATTTAATTCCTCGTTCATATTCATTAATTTGTTTAACTGATGATAAAACAAGTAATACTATAATTATTATAATAACTAACCACATATAAATACCTCCTAATATAATTATAGCATTTATAACAAAAAAAAGACAGAAAATCTATCTTTTTAAAATATATATGTATTATTTAATGCTTCATTTACTAATTGCTTATATTTTTCTACACCAGGTTGATCAAATGGATTAACATCTATTAATAACGCTCCTATTATGGCTGCAGTGATAAAAAATCTTACTAATTGACCTATATTATATTCATCTAAAGATTCAATATCAATAATTAAACTAGGGGTTTTATCACGATAATGAGCAAGACATACTTTCTCTTGTGCAATTCTGTTAATTTCATTTAAGGTCTTATCATATTTGGCTATTTTGATAATGTCAGAGTTCTCTATACCTATTACTGTTTCAAATATAATATCATGTCCCTCTTGTAAAAATTGTCCCATAGAATGTAGATCTCTTGTATTAACATTAGAAATTGGTAATATTCCTTTTCCTTCTTTTCCTTGTGTTTCTGCAAATAATTGTTTCAACCATTCTGTAAAATAATATAGTTTACTATTATATACAGTAAAAGACTCTACATACTTATTTTTCTTATACAAAGCCTCTCTAGTAACGGCATAATCAATAGCTAGTGGAATATATTCATCCGCTGACATGAAGCCTTCTAACAGCGTTAAAATATCAATTCCTGCTACTGCTAAAGGAAATAATCCAACTGGAGTAAAAACAGAAAATCTTCCTCCAATATTTCTAGGAACATTAAATGTAAAATATCCTTCTTCGTTAGCCAATTTTCTTAATGAACCTTCTTTTTGGTCAGTTGTTATTATAATACGATCCTGCAATTCCTCTTTTTTATATTTTCCCTTCATTATATAAGAAATTATTTCAAAAGCTATATTAGGTTCTAGAGTATTTCCTGATTTTGATATCACATTAACAATAACATCTTTATCTTTAATATAATCTATTACTTCTTTATAGTAACCAGAGGATAAATCAGTTCCTAAAAAAATTATTTCTGGCTTAGCTTTATTAAAAGTAGGAAGTAACGCTTCCATAATAGCTTTACTTCCCATATAAGAACCACCTATTCCTATAACAATAAATACATCGCAATTTTCTCTTACATAATTAGCGGTTTTCAGAATAGTATTTAACTCATCCTTTGATACAAAACTATTTATATCATTCCAATATGTTAGGCTTCCAGATAAAAGTTCTTTAGATGCTTTTTTTTCATTTTTATTGAATTTACTTTTATCAATATTTGAAATAAATTTTGAAGTGTATTTAGAAAAATCGCATTTTATCATATTATCTTTCTCCTTTCATATTAACAATTACTGCATGTATTCTTTTATCATTTTTTAATTTAATAGAATTAGAACTTATTTTTTCTCCGTCAATCATAATGCTATTTTTCTCTTCTTTTAAATTAACTTTAATTTTATAAAGAGTATCCATATATTTATATTCTAATTCATAATTTTTCCAACTAGTTGGAACATTAGGTTCTATTCTTAAAGTATTACCTTCTTTTATAAATCCAATAATATTAGTAAGTCCTACATTATAAAACCATCCAGCACTTCCTGTATACCAGCTCCATCCTCCACGAGCAGGATATTTATAGTTACTATATATATCTGCAGCTATAACATAAGGTTCTATTCTATATTTTTTCACATCTTCATTAGTTAAAGTACGATTGACCGGATTAATCATTTCATAGTATTGATATGCTCTATCAATATATCCTACTTTAATTAAAGCCATAATATACCATGCAACAGAATGCGTATATTGTCCACCATTTTCTCTTATCCCTTTAGGATAATCCATAATATATCCCGGAATATTTTCGGCCTGCTTAAATGGTGGAGTTAATAACTTAATGATTTTTAAATTCTTATCAACTAAATTATCTTCTACTGATTTAATAACAGTACCGATTTTTTCGAAAGGAATAACTTCAGATAAAATAGAGAAACTTTGTGATATTAAATCGATTTTGCATTCATCATTCATACTAGAACCTAATTTATCTCCATTATCAAAGAATGCCCTTACATAATAATTATCTTCCCAAGCAACAGAGTTCAACGTATTTTTTAACTTTTCTAAAAATTTAACATATTTTTTAGTATCAAGATCAATTTTATGCTTTTCACATGTATCAACAAAACCACTAATTACCATATAAGCAAAGAATCCAAGCCATACACTAGTTCCTTTACCTTCAATTCCTACTTTATTCATACCGTCGTTCCAATCACCGCCACCCATTAGTGGTAATCCATTAGAACCAATATTGTTCATAGTACGATTAATTGATAATAGTAAATGTTCTAACAAGGTTTCTTTATCACTACTATAATTATATACAATACCCTTTTCTTCTTCGGTCGGCAACAATTCTGGTCCTTCTACAAAGCATACTTCTTCTTCTAATATTTTAATATCTCCTGTTACTTTAATATATTGGATAGTAGCATATACAAGCCATAAGAAATCATCCATATATCTGCTTCTAAGACCAAGCCTATTATCTTCGTGCCACCAATGAAGAACAGCTCCTTCTCTAAATTGATGCATTGCATTTTTTAAAATTTGCTGTTTTGTCATAGCTGGATTAACTTCACAAATATTCATGGAATCTTGTAATTGATCTCTAAATCCATAAGCACCTCCAACCTGATAAAATCCTGCTCTTGCAAAAAGTCGTGATGCTATAGTCTGATACAAATACCATCCATTCATCATATAGTTAAAACTAGTATCAGGAGTTTTTATTTTAATAGTATTTAACATATTATCCCAGTATTTAACCACATCTTGATATTCCTTATTAATTACTTTGTCTTGATTATAAGAAAAGATTATCTTATTTAATTCCTCTTTTCCTATAGCTGTACCTAACATAAAGCTAAATTCCTTAGTTTCCATAGGTTCTAATTCTATTTCTACTGTAATTGATTTGTAAATAATACGATCAATTGACACACTTGAAAGAGGTAGAGTGGAACTTAAAAATACAGAAACACCAGAAAAATCAATGTTATATACATTTCTAATAACAATAGAATTTAAGTCTTTAAAGTATTCAGATAATAAATAACGACTTGATTTTTCTTCGTTTGGTCCTAAAGTTGGATTAATCCAAAAACTGATTTTATATTTTTTCTTTTGATCGGTTACATTAGTTAATTTATTCTTATAAAATTTTATTTTATCTTCTTTGGATACGAATTGTATCGTTTCAAGATCATAATCTTCACCACTATGATTAAAAATCGAATAACCAAATCCATGTCTGCATATACCTGTTTGTACTTCTTTTCCATTAATAGTAATGCCTTCCGATTTATCATTGACAACTATATCATTACTCCATGAAGTTAATTTAAACATTTGACTATTATATGAATAAGTAAATCCACATTCATTATTAGTAACAATTGAACCAAATGTTTTGTTTGCAATAACATTAGACCATGGTGTAGGTGTATCCGGATTAGTTATGATATATTCTCTACCACTATTAACAAATCCTCCGTAACCATTAAAATTCTTTATTTTAGTTGTATCTATATCTAAATTTATTTTAGGTTCATATACTCTTTTCTTGAAATCAACAATTTTATTATTTAAATGCATATCATTAACAGCATCTTCCAATGAAGTATCAGTATTAGAATGGAAAGCAAGACGCGCAACCATATTTAATAAAATTATTTCATTGTCAGTTAAATCGCTAGATTCTAGCAAATATATATTACCTGGAATATTAGAAAAATCAAACAATTTATTCATACGGAATATTTCTTGTTCAACTTCTCTTTTTATGATCTGTTTATATTCTGCTTCTTCACTATTGATGATAACTAAATCAATATGAATTCCCTTACTCTTAAAATACTCATATGCATACATTAAATCTTTCGCTAATCTATATGCATCTCCACTATGAATATCTACTAATATAATCGGTCTATCCCCACTTATACCAAATTTCCATAATCCAGATTGGTTTAAAGCATTTTTTGCTAATAAATCTTTTCTATCATCATTTACAAAATGTCTACTAGTTTGATATAGATAATTTAGCATTATGTTATAAGTACGAATATTACGTCCGTCTATTCCAAGTAGCTTAGTATTCATATTACTAGCTAAAGTTGCATAATCAAAAGCTTTCTCAATAGAAGAAGAGGAAGAATAAGAATTTAAAATATCATTTATTCCTTCCATTGATCTACTAAATCCTTCAATATAATAAACTGTAACTTCTTCTTTTGGTAAAATTTCTATTCTCGTTCTAAGGCTTAAAACAGGATCAATGTTAGTACCTGCTTCATTACTAAGCGCATTGTTAAGTGCTTGTGCATTATATACATTAAATCCACGCCCAATAAATTTATCTCTTTCAGTTTCATAAGAAATATTATATTTTTTCTTATCAACCATTAAACGTCCAACCATATAATGACTTAACTTTTTACTATTATTACGACGTCTCATAATTAATGCTTTGTTTTCTTCGTCAAATTTACTACTTACAAATAAGTTTTTAAAAGTTCTATGGATGATATCATCAATATTTTCCTCTAAAATTACTTCAGTATAAGTAGTTAATTCTAATCTTTTTGTAGTACTAGAGTTGTTTTTAAAAGTATATTTTCTTATTTCAGAATCATGTTCTTTAGTAACAATTATTTCTGTTTGCGTAGTTATATTATGATCGGTCCTTGAAAATTTAATTCTATCATTAGCAAAAACAACATTATATTTATCTGGTACTACATTAGTTGGGGCAAAAGTATTAGACCATAGTCTTTTACTATCTAGATCTTTAATATATAAATATGTTCCATAATCTTGTTCTGTAATTTTACGATATCTATTTAATTGAGTAGTATGATACCTACTAAATCCATTACCACGATCATTTATTAAAACAGTATATTTTGAATTAGATAAAACTGATAACTGTGGAATATCAGAAATATAATTATATTCTCTTATATCATTTTCTACTTTTTCTCTTTCATAGTCATACTTTTTGTATCCCACTACTTTCATATCTATTACTGGATTTAATTGAACTTTTTCTTTTAACAAAATTTCAAAAGCTTGAGTTCTTAAATCAGCATGAAAATAATCTTGAATAATATTATCTTTTAAATAATTAGTTAAAGCTGCTAAAATCATGCCTTGATGATGAGCATAATAAGCTAATACAACATTACTAGTAGTGTAATCATATGACTCATAAAATCCAAAATCACCATACATTTTTAATCGTTTAAATTTTTTTAAATTGTAATATACATCTACAGGATCGTTAGTAATAGCTAAAATAGAAGCATATGGTGACAAAACCAATCGATCATCTTTTTCATCAATTACTCTTAAATACGGAGTAGCAAAAGCTTTGTATTTATAATTTAATCCATCGTCTAATTCATCATAGGCAGACTCTGAAATACCCCAAGGCATTTTACTATCTATTTCATTAACATAACTTTTTTGGCAAAACCTAGCAAAAAAATAACTTTCATCTAATAATGTATTAGGATAGGTTCTCATAAATATTAAAGGCATAAAATATTCAAATGAAGTACCTGACCAAGAAACAACTCCTTTATGTTTTTTATATTTCGTTAAAGTCTTATCTAAACATAACCAATGTTTACTTGGAACATCACCTTTCATTATAGCAACAAAACTTAAAATTCTACTTTCACTGGCAAATTTATTATAGTTATAAGTTGATAATTCTTCATCAACTGTATTATAAGCTATGCTAAATACATCTTGATCAGTATAGAATTTGGAAAAGTCCATGCTATCAAATAATTTACTAATACGTTCATACAATTTATTATGATTCTTTTTTCGACAATATTCTTTAGCCACAACTAATGAGGCTGCTAAATTACCACTATCTACTGATGAAATTACATATGGAACTACTTTTTCCATTTTTTGAGTATCGTACCAATTATATAAATGTCCATTCCACTTTTCTAATTTTTCAATACTCGTAATTATATTTCCTAATAGGATTAATGCTTTAGACTCGTTAATAAAACCTAATTCATTAGCAGAAATTACAGAAGTAATTGACATTCCAATATCTGTTGGTGAAGTTTTACCATATACTTTATTCTCACGATTTAATTGAATATTGTCTGGTATCAAATAATTATTATCTTCAGTCAACAAAGTATCAAAATAAAGCCATGTACGATAAGCAATATCCCTTAACTTATCATCTTGATTACTATTCAATCCATCTAATACTATATCTTTTCGTCTACTAAATGACCATAATATCAACGGAGCAAGAGCAAAGCCAACGGTAATTAAAATTGCTATTATTAAAAATTCTCTATCAAAAATAGCAGCCAATAATAAAATTAATATAGAAATAATATAGTTAATTTTAAATTGATTAATATAATTAGTAAGATCCTTTTTTATATTTTTAGCTGCTTCCTCTGCTGTTACCCAATTAAGTAAGTTTTTATGACTTATATTCATGCGATATAATGCTTTAAAAAAAGCATCTAGATATACATAACTATAATAAGGTATTGTTATAAAAGTGATAAAAATACGATACAAAATGCTAAGAAATCCAAACATTAAGTTGTTGTAGTATTTAAAAGTAAACATTTTTTTATTTTGCCTATGTAACAATTCCTTAATATAAAAGACCATAGGCAAAAAAATTATTGCTAAAATAATAATAAAAGTACAAAGTGGATTACCACAAACAAATGATAATATCATTAAAAGCAACAGACATGGATTTAACCATATTCTTCTTATATTATCAAATATTTTAAAACGCTCAATTAGATTTAATGGATTTTTTACAAGAATTCCACTTTTATTTCTAACTTTTTTATGTAACCATCCAGAAATTTGAACATCTCCTCTACTCCAACGATGTTGGCGAGAAGATTCTACTAAAAATTCAGAAGGAAAATCATCAATTAACTCAATATCAGAAGCAAATCCACATCTTAAATAGTTCCCCTCTAGCAAATCATGACTAAGAATTAAATTCTCAGGAAAAGCATTAGATACTACTTCGTCAAATACTTTTAAATCATATATTCCTTTTCCTACAAAACTACCTTCATTAAATACATCTTGATAAAAATTAGGCACTATCGTGGAATAAACATCAAAGCCACCAATACCAGCCATCAATTGGGAATAAATAGATTTATTAGTAGACTCAATATCAACATTAACTCTTGGTTGAACAATACCGTATCCAGAAATAACCTTTGTTCTATTATGATTTAAAACAGGTTTATTTAATGGATGTGCCATTACCCCAACTAAGGATAATGCAGTATTTAAAACCAATTCAGTATCAGTATCAATTGTAATAACATATTTAATATTACTTTTTATTTGTGTAACATTTTCTACATAAACATACTTTTCTTTATCGGTTAAAGGCATTGTATTTAAAAGTAATCTATTAAAATGAATTAATGCTCCTCTTTTTCTCTCATAACCTAAATATTTGCCTTCACCAGGATTAAAAATACGTCTACGATAAACAAAAGAGAAAATTTTAGCGCGATATTTCTCATTTAATCGATTAGAAACTTCTATACCATATTTAGCTATCTCTCTATCAAAATCCATTTCCTGCTCATTAGATTCGCAGCAATCACCTAATAAAGAAAAATACAAATTGTTAGATTTATTAGCTAAATAATACTTCTCTAAAAGTTCAAACATCTTATCTATTTTCTTTTTATCTTTAACAATAGTAGGAATTACAACCATAGTTGCATTTCTTGCATCAATACCTTTAGAGAAATCTATTTTAGGTAATGGTTGACATGGATAAAATCTAAGTAGTATTTTATTTAATAATTGTATTACTAATTCACTAATTGGAACTAATAAAAGTATAAAGGCCAACCACCAATAGTCTAATGCTATAAACGACAATAATGTACTAATAATTAAAGTAAAAATCACAATAGTTGTAACATATAATTTACTTCTTAAAGTATAATTAGGTTTTTTAAAAAGATAAAAACCTATATGTTCTCCAGCTTTACTACTTTTTTCTAATAATTTACAAGCATAATCATATTCACTAATATTTTTAGCTTTCTTAACAATCACGCTACGATATAAACCTTTGGTTTCCGATGTCATTGTTTTATAACAACTATCTTGCTTTAAAACATGTTCAGTTTTACTAATTTTATCAATTAAATCAAAATTTTTTATTTTTAATACCATTCTTAAGCTATTAAAAATATTGGATACTAAAATATTATTATTAATACTGTCTATATGTTCTTTATTTATAATGGCTTTTAATTCTAAAGCATTATCTTCCAACATTTTATCCAATTGAATAAACAAATCATTGGATGCTTCTCCTAATTCTTGTAAACTATCATTCAATTGTTCAATGATTTCAGGGTGATTAGCTATTTCCTTATCTATTGTTATATAATCACTTAAATTTATTTCCTCATCATTATTTAATTTGTCTTTAAAGTCTTTAACTAAATTTCTAATTTTTTGCTTTTCTAATTGACTATTTTTCTTACTAGTACACAGTAAAGATAAACGTTCAATTATTATAAAAGATATAAATAAAGGAATAGATTCAATTACATCATAACTTAAATAATTAACTTCTTCATCTTGATAATTTTTTAGTTCTTTTATTAGAGTATTATAATCTACATTAAAATCATTATTATAATAAATATCTTTTAAATAAGAATATATATTAGGTTCCTTATTTAAAAGCAGTTTTAATTTTTTATTTTCCTTTATAACCTTTTTAATATTAACTTTTATTTCTGCAACAATATAATAATTATCGATGATCCATTCGTTGGTAGCACCTACAAAATTATGATCATTAGTTAATGATATTAAATAATCATAGTATTTCTCTATTATTTTGCAATTATTCAAAAAATTTTTATATTTATTCATATCTATTACCTACTTTTTATTAATTTTCTAACCTTCATAGTTCAACCTCATTATAGCATATAATAAATCTTTTTGGCAAAGAGATTTATAGATGCAACTATATATCTAAATTAAATTATATGGGGAATTTGCATAATATATGATAGAATATATACATGAGGTGTATCACATGAAAGAAAAATATATGTCGCGTGTTTCCTTACTTGTCAATGCTTTAATATTTATTGGAGTAGGAGTCACTTTAATATATATTCCTACTACTTCTATTGAAATCTTTCATTTAGTAGTATCCTTACTAATAACATTATTAGGTTTTGTATCATTTGTATTTAATATTCTTAAGACCAAGAAAAAAAGAAACATTTTAATTTCTTTATCAACAATATTAATTGGATTCTTTTTTTTCTCAAAGCCTAATACTTTTTTATCATTATTTCCATTAATTTTTGGATTATATATGTTAATAAATGGAATCATAAAACTTATTACATATTTAATATATAAAGAAGAAAAAATCCATGGATCGTATCCAACCTTAATTGCTAGCTTTATTGATTTCTTTTTTAGCTTTATTATGATTACCAATCCGCAAGAAAATATTAAAACTTTAACTATTATATTAGGTATATATTTAATATTATTTGGAATAACCTATTTATATGATTTTATTAAAGATTTATATCCTAAATTTTTTTCTTATAAAAAAAGAAGGATAAGATTAACTTTACCAATTTTTGTATCAGCAATGATACCATATAGTGTTTATACAAAAATCAATAACGTTTTAGAAAAATATGTTACTCCTGTTCATATCAACAATAAAAATACTAGTGGAAAAGTAGATTTAGAAATATTTATTCATGTAAAAAATACTACTGTTGGAAAATTTGGTCATGCGGACTTATGTTTTGAAAATAAAGTTTATTCCTATGGATGTTATGATGATGCTTCTAAGAAATTATTTGAAGCCATTGGAGATGGAACTTTTTTCACAATAAACAATAAAGATAAATATTTAAAATTTTGTACTTCGCACTCTAATAAAACTATTTTTTCGTTTGGTATTACATTAACCGACAAACAAAAAGAACGAATAAAACAAGAGTTAGAAAAAATAAATGAGTATGCGTATAGATGGCTTTGTCAACAAGAAATAGATAGTAGTAAAGAATATGATGATTATGCTAGTATATTATATCGATATACTAATGCTAAATTTTATAAATTTTATAAAGGAAAATGGAAAATATATTTTCTGCTATCAACCAATTGTGTTAAATTAGTTGATAAAGTGTTAGGTGCTACAGGAAGTGATTTATTAAAAATAAACGGAATCATTACTCCTGGTGCTTATTATAACTATTTAAATAAAGAATTTAAACGACAAAATAGTAGTGTCATTACTAAAACAATATATACGGACATAAAAAGAGAAGATAATTAAAAATAAATCTTCTCTTTTTATATTTTGTCAACAATTTGTTTTTGATACTCAGTATCTATTACTTCGTCATCTCCGGTATCTTCAGCCTCTAAAACATACTTACCAGATACTTTTTCTACCTTTTGACTATTATTCTTAAACCACATATATTCTATGTCTATATGACCAATATCAATACATTGATATCCTTCTTTTGACATTATATAAGCAACCACTGTTGCAGTAGGTCCTAATGCTAATAAATAAACATTTTTCTTACCTTGTTTTCTTATTGCATCACATATTTCCTCATATTTAGAAAAAGCATTAGTAGAAGGGCAAAGAATTCTTTTTATAGATTTACAATTATCAAATAAATCATTACCAATCCCTAGTTTTGTTTTTTCACCTTCCACCATTACGATATTTTTTTTATTCCAAATTTTTTTAATTAAATTAAATCTTTTCTCAACAGATTCTTTACTCTTATCCATATATGCAATGTAAGGTCTTGTTATATTAGCAGCACCATAAATTCTGTCCGTAGGAATCTTACTTATGATGTTTTTATAATTGGAAACATTAAATTTACGCCAAAAATTCTTACTTGTTTTCGTATATTCGTCAATATTATTTAAAGCTCTATGAATACCTACTATGCAATTTTTGTTATCATAATCCTTAGCTAAAATGATATCTTTTAGCATCTTACTTAATTTTTCATCATTATCTTGAAAGGCAATATTAGCTTTATCAAAAGCCCACTTTAATTCACCATCTCCAAATCGACAAAGAGATTTTTTGTTTTTTACTATCTCATTTATTAAATCTTCATTAGACATAATGTTAAAAGTGTTTTCTTTATATGATCTATATTTTATTAAATAATAAATATTAGTTATTTTTATGATAACTGGTCTAGTTAAACGAGTAGTAATTTCTTTGATTTTTCTTATAACTTTGTTTAAAAATCGCTCTTTTAATATTTTATATCCATTAGTATTTCTATATACTATATACATCGTAGCAGCAGAAACTATACCAATAATCATCGCTTTTATTAGCCACATAAAAATATTGTTAATTGCTATATTTCTAAAAATTAATTCAAATACAAAAATCAATGCAAAAATAAATCCTGTGTTCTTGATTATATCTAAATAATATTTCCATGGTTTAAGATTAAAGTATTCTTTAAACAACAATTTCGGCTCATACCATATATAAGTCATTAATCTAGATAATGCTGATGCCAATAAAATTCCAGATATTCCCATGACTAAACCTAAAACGATAGATAATACAATATTTAACATACCACAACTTAACATAACCCATTTTGTTTTACGGTAAAGTCCTGTTGCTTCTCGGTAAGACCATAATGGTTGTAATACACACCCTAGATACATATTTAATCCTATAATGAAAGTTAATCCTATAGAAAGAACAAACTTTTCACCTAACCATAAAGATATAAAATCATTTACCAATAAAACATAGCAAGGGACTACAATACCACATATGATAAAACTAACTATTTGCTGACAATCAAATATTTCATATTTCTTTTCAGCTTTCTCTTTCACTATTAGATTACCAATACTTGCTGTCATAGATGTAAATATTAAAGAATAGAACATCGTAACTTTTGACTGAAGCATTAAATAATTAGAATAATATCCTACCATAGCTGTACCTATCATAATAGAAATCAAAATATTATCAGTTGCATTTAACATTACCGAAGAGGCTTTATAAATAAACATTGAACTTATATTGTTCCAAATACTTTTTTTCTCACTTTTGCTAAGAGAACAATTATCCTTAATAAATGGATATCTCTTTTCAGCAACGATGGATGCTATTATATTGTTTAATAAATTAACAATGACACCTATTACTAAATAAGCAATATAGTTTTTATATATTATTAAAATAATTATTTGTAAAATGGTTTTTATTACTGATGTTATCATAGTTATCTTGGTAACAATATAACCTTTTTGATCTGCAGTAATTACAGCAGTCTTATATACGCAAACATAAGATACAACAACTCCTGCTAAAGATAATAGATAATATAATGTCAAATGAGGTATTTCGTTTTCGACATTAACAATATATCCTAAAAAAGGAATTAATGCTAATCCAATAACGGTTACTGCAACTGCTATTACTAAATATATCTTACGATAAAAAGATGATAATCCTGCCATCTTTTTATAATCTTTTTCTGCCAGTGGTTTATAAAAACTAAAAGTCATTGCTGTAGTAAATCCTAAATCAGCTAGAGATAATAAATTTAAAACATCACTAAATAATCCATTAATACCTAAGTATTCCACACCTAAGTAATAAATGAATACACTTCTTGATATAAACGATAATAATAAAGATAAAATTTGATTAAAAATATTATAAGTTATATTTTGTGTAACTCTTTTAGTTCGACTTGCTTCCATAATTAATTTCCTTCTTTATTTTTTCTATTAATGGTTTAAATTCTTTTTCAATCTTTGCCATTTGATATTTATATTTCTTATTTATATTTAATTTATCTAATACTTTAGAAATATTTGTAATATTATCTAAATAGTAAATATAATCATTCTCTTTGATCCATTCATATACGCCTTTAACTTTACCACTACTATTTCCAAGAGCAATACAGGGAGTATTAGTAATAGCTGCAAAAACCATTCCATGTAATCTATCAGTAATCACAAGTTTAGATTGGGCGAATTCTTCTAATTTCAAATTTACTTCATAAACTCTATTATCTGGTAAAATATTTCTATCAATAACAGTATCTGTTTTTTTTATAGTTTCATTTGGATACTTTTTCCTAATACTATTAATTAATGCCTCTTCTTCTTCTTTTTCAACTTTTTTTTCTATATCAGAACGCATGCATAATAAAATATCTTTACGATTATATTTCATATCCCTTACATTTAGTCCAACAACAATGTCAGGAACAAGATAGATAGAATTATCTGGATAACTACTTTTTAAAAAGTCATAACTTTTGCGTTCTCTAGCAAAAATGGATAAATTTTTATGTGAAGAATATATTTTTTTGCTCTCTTCATAAAATTCTCTACTGCTTTCTTTAGAAAGATCATAATAAATTGTTTGAGGAAAAACAATTATTTTATTTTTAGAAAAATATTTAACAATTTTTCTAAAACGATTTTCTTCCGATGGCCATATATCACCTAAAAATCCTCCTCCATGAACTAATATTAATTTATCTTTTTTAGTAAAAAATGCGTAAATTTTTTCCATTCCCTCAAGATCTTGTGCTGTTATTTCAATAAATGATTGTATTTTTAATTCTTTATGCAAAAATTCAATTTCAGCCAAAGCAATCGCTGCATCTCCTAAATTAGAATGAATTGGTGTATCTAGTAGTATAACATTACTGCTTTTTTGCTTATGAATATAAGAAAGTACCTTTTTGATTTTTAACAACTGAGAACGCAATCCTAAACTAATAGAATACAAAGATAACAAATAATACAGACTAGAAATTGATAGTATAAAGGAAGAAAAACACAATACATAATCTAACATCCATTCTTTATTAAAGATAACATTCATCAATAAAAATATTAAAATAATACCAATGATATGAAAAATAATTCTTTTTTTTGTAATGGAGCGTATGATACCAGTTTTAAACTTCAAACTAATATATAAAACATTAATAATACTTAAGACAATCATAATAATTGTTACCATAGATATAATATTAATATTATTCATATAATTGTTTTTAACCATAAAAAATGTTGTAACTATACTAAAAATGAAAGATAAAAATGTTAATATACTAACTATAAGGCATGATTTGCTTCTCATTTTATCCCTCCTAGGTATTTTTTATTATAACATAGTAAAAATTAAATGTAAAACTTTGCTAATATTAGAAATAGTAATACAAATATAAAAATAATATGTGTTATAATTTAAACGAGGTGTAGTAATGGATAAAGATAAAAAAGTAAAAATTATTGAAGAAGAAAAGAAAAAAGTAAATAGTTTTATAAGCGAATTTAAAATTTTTATATCTCGTGGTAATGTAATTGATTTAGCAGTCGGAGTTATTGTCGGAGGAGCTTTTAGCAAAATTGTAACTTCATTGGTCAATGATATTTTAACCCCCGTTATTGGTATTTTATTAGGTGGTAAAGATCTAACTAATTTATCTTTGAAAATTGGCGATGCTAATATTGCCTATGGAGCTTTTATTCAAAATATTATTGATTTTTTAATCATAGCTTTCTGTATTTTTATATTTATTAAATTTATTAATAACATCTTTTTGAAGAAAAATGAAAACAAAAAAGATCCTCCTAAAAAAAGCGATGAAATATTACTATTAGAAGAAATACGAGATTTGTTAAAAAAACAAAAAAAGAGTTCAAAATGAACTCTTTTTGTTATTCCATTAATTCATCTTCTAATTTATCAATAGGTTCCTCATCAATAAATTGAGATGCTAATTCATATTCAACGTTTTTATATTGTTTTGCACCTGTACCTGCTGGTATAAGTTTACCAATAATAACGTTCTCTTTTAATCCTTGTAATGTATCTACTTTTCCTTTTATTGCAGCATCAGTTAATATTCTAGTTGTCTCTTGGAAAGATGCCGCTGATAGGAATGAATCAGTCTCTAGTGATGCTTTAGTAATACCAAGTAATATTGGTTTTCCTGTAGCAGGACGTTTACCATTAATAATTACTTCTTTATTACCATCAGTAAATTCTCTATAATTTACTAATGCCCCTGGCAAGAATAGTGTATCACCAGAATCAATGATTCTAATCTTAGAAATCATACGTTTAGCAATAATTTCAACGTGTTTATCAGAAATATCAACACCTTGACCACGATATACTGATTGAACCTCTTTTAAGATATATTCTTGAGTAGTAAGTGGATCTGTTACTGCTAATAATTCTTTAGGGCTTATTGCACCTTCGGTTAATTTATCACCAGCTACTACTTCATCATTTAAGCTAACACGTAGTTTAGCTCCATAATTGGTTACATGCTCTTTAGTTTCTAATTTATTAGTAATACTAATCTTAAATTTACCATGATCTTCTTCAATTTTAGAAACTTTACCATTAATTTCAGCAATAGTTGCTTTTCCTTTAGGAATTCTTGCTTCAAACAATTCTTGAATACGTGGTAAACCTTGAGTAATATCTTCTCCACCGGCAACACCACCAGTATGGAATGTTCTCATTGTTAACTGAGTACCTGGTTCACCAATAGATTGTGCAGCCATAATACCTACAGCCTCACCAACTTCAACTACATTACCTGTAGCAAGGTTGCGACCATAACATTTTTGACATACACCATTCACTGTATTACAAGTTAATGTTGTTCTAATTTCTACTTCTTTTATTCCTGCTTTAATTATCTTATCAGCAATAGATTCAGTAATATATTCTAGCTTATCAGCGATTACTTCTTTAGTTTCTGGATTGATTATTTTCTTATTAGTATATCTACCAACAATACGGTCATATAATTTTTCAATAACTTCACCAGTTTTATCGTTAACAAACTCACGAACAACAACACCATTTTCTGTACCACAATCTGCTTCTCTTACAATGATATCTTGTGATACATCAACTAAACGTCTTGTTAAATATCCAGAATCTGCAGTTTTTAATGCAGTATCGGCACTACCTTTACGGGCACCATGAGTTGATAAGAAGAATTCAGCAACTGATAAACCTTCTCTAAATGAAGAAGTAATAGGAATTTCTACTGGTTCTCCATTAGGTTTAGACATGATACCACGCATACCAGCAATTTGTGTAAAGTTAGAAATAGATCCACGTGCTTTAGAATGCATCATCATGAATATTGGATTATCAACATATTTATCTGCTTTTTCAGCAAGTTCTTTTTGAACTTGATTTTTAGCATCATCCCAAGTAGCAATTACTTTTTGGAATCTTTCTTCATCTGTTATTAATCCTCTTTGGTATTGTTTGTTGATTTTATCAACCACTTTTTGAGCTTCTGCAATGATTTCTTCTTTATTGTCACTAGTAACAACGTCACTAATTGATACTGTAATACCTGCTATAGTTGAATATTTAAATCCTAAATCTTTTAATTTATCCAACATAATAGATGTTTCAGTTGTTTTATAACGCTTAAATACTTGAGCAATAATATTTTCAAGTGTTCCTTTAGGGAAAGGTTTTACTAAAGGCATCTCTTTAATAATTTCAGGAATATTTTGTCCTTTTTCAATAAAGTACTTATTAGGAGTTATACTTTGAATATTATCTAAAGTTGGTTCATTAATATAAGCGAATGAATCTGGTAAAATCTCATTAAATATTAATTTACCAATAGTAGTTACTAAGTATTTTCCTTTTTGACCTTCCGTAAATAATTTATGTTTAAATGAATCAACTGGTAATGCTACCCTTGTATGTAAAGTTAATTCTCGTCTTTCATAAGCCATTAAAGCTTCGTTAATATCTTTGAAGACTCTTCCTTCTCCTTCAAGACCAGCTTTTTCCATAGTTAGATAATAGTTACCTAAAACCATATCTTGAGATGGAGTAACAATTGGGTCACCACTTTTTGGAGACAAAATGTTATTAGCCCCTAACATTAATAATCTAGCTTCCGCTTGGGCTTCTTCTGATAATGGTACGTGAACAGCCATCTGGTCACCATCAAAGTCAGCATTAAATGCTGGTGTAACTAATGGATGTAATCTAATAGCTTTTCCACCGATTAGAACTGGCTCAAATGCTTGAATACCAAGTCTATGTAATGTAGGAGCTCGGTTTAATAGAACTGGATGTTCTTTGATAACATCTTCTACTACGTCCCAAACTTGTGGATCTCTATTTTCAATTAATCTCTTAGCAGCTTTAATATTATGTGCTATATCACGAGAAACTAATCCATGAATAACATGTGGTTTAAATAGTTCTAGAGCCATTTCTTTTGGAATACCACATTGATACATTTTCAATGATGGTCCAACAACGATAACAGAACGTCCAGAATAGTCTACACGCTTACCAAGTAAGTTTTGACGGAATCTTCCTTGTTTACCTTTTAACATACTAGAAATTGATTTCAAAGGACGATTTCCGGCACCAGTGACACTTCTACCACGTCTTCCATTGTCAAATAGAGCATCAACTGCTTCTTGCAACATACGTTTTTCGTTTTGAATAATGATTCCTGGTGCTTTTAAATCAATTAGTTTCTTTAGACGATTATTTCTATTTATAACGCGACGGTATAAATCATTTAAATCACTAGTAGCAAATCTTCCACCATCCAACTGAATCATTGGTCTTAATTCAGGTGGTATTACTGGAATGCAATCCAAGATCATCCATTCAGGACGATTTCCTGATTTATGGAAAGCATCAAGAACATCAATACGTTTTAATAATCTTGTTCTCTTTTGTCCTTGTGCATCTTCTAATTCTTTCTTTATTTCTTCTAGTTCTTTTTCAATATCAACTTTTGATAATAATTCCTTAATTGCTTCAGCACCCATACCAACACGGAATCCATTACCATATTTTTCATAATATTGACGATATTCTTTTTCAGATAATGTTTGCTTATTTTCTAAAGGAGCAATTCCTTTATCAATAACAACATAGCTGACAAAGTATAATACTTCTTCTAGATCTCTTGGTGACATATCTAGAACTAATCCCATTCTAGAAGGTACACCTTTAAAGAACCAAATATGTGACACTGGAGAAGCTAACTCGATATGTCCCATTCTTTCACGTCTTACCTTACTACGAGTTACTTCTACTCCGCATCGATCACAAACGATATTTTTATATCTTACTCTTTTGTACTTTCCACAAGCACATTCAAAATCTTTGGTTGGTCCAAATATTTTTTCACAGAACAATCCGTCTCGCTCAGGGCGTAATGTTCTATAGTTAATTGTCTCAGGTTTTTTTACTTCACCATAAGACCATTCACGAATTTTATCAGGAGAGGCAATACCAATTTTTAGAGCTTCAAACTTATTTACTTCTATCATTAGTCTTCATCTCCTTCCATTAATTCATCTTCAAATTCGCTTTCAAACTCACTTTCAAAATCATCATCGAAATCATCTTCATCAGAATCTTCTTCGCTATCGTATTCTTTATTCTCATCTTCATGAGTTGGTATAGGTAATTCTATATCTTCCACGCTACCCACGAAGTCATCTTTATATTCTTCCTCTTCGATCGTCTTTAATTGTAATTCTTCGTGCTTATCATTGATAATACTGATATCTAATCCTAAAGCTTGGAACTCTTTCATCAATACTCTAAAGCTTTCTGGAACTCCAGCTTGATTGATTTCTTGTCCTTTAACAATGGCTTCATATACTTTAACACGACCTAAGACATCATCTGATTTTACAGTTAAGATTTCTTGTAATGTATGTGCAGCACCATAAGCGTATAGTGCCCAAACTTCCATTTCTCCAAATCTTTGACCACCGAATTGAGCTTTACCACCTAATGGTTGTTGCGTTACTAATGAATAAGGTCCAGTACTTCTTGCATGTAATTTGTCATCAACCATGTGATGTAACTTAATCATATACATAACACCAACAGAGATCCTATTGTCAAATGGAGTACCAGTTCTACCATCATATAGAATTGTTTTTCCGTCTGGTGCTAATCCAGCTTCTTCCATCATTTCAGCTATATCATTAGTTTTAGCTCCATCGAATACTGGTGTAGCTACATGAACATTTAACTCTTTAGCAGCCATACCTAAATGTAATTCTAATATTTGTCCCAGGTTCATACGTGAAGGTACACCTTGTGGATTTAACATAATATCAACTGTTCTTCCGTCTGGTAAGTAAGGCATATCTTCTTCTGGTAAAATAAGGGAAATAACACCTTTGTTACCATGACGTCCAGCCATTTTATCTCCAACTTGGATTTTTCTTTTTTGTGCTATATATACACGAATTACTTTAGAAACTCCAGCTGGTAATTCATCATTTTCTTTTCTTGAGAAAATCTTAACATCGTGAACAATACCATCTCCACCATGTGGTACACGTAAAGAGGTATCTCTTACTTCACGAGTTTTTTCTCCAAAGATAGCATGTAATAATTTTTCTTCTGAAGTAAGTTCAGCCATACCTTTTGGTGTTACTTTACCAACTAGGATATCTCCTTCTTTTACTTCAGTACCAACGATTACAATACCGTTTTCATCTAAGTGTTTTCTAGCTTCGTCACTAACATTAGGAATATCTCTTGTAATTTCTTCTGGTCCTAATTTAGTCTCACGACATTGCATTTCAAAGTCTTCTAAGTGAATACCGGTATAAACGTCATCTTTTACTAATCTTTCATTTAAGATTACAGCATCTTCATAGTTATATCCATTAAATGTCATGAAAGCAACTACAACGTTTTTACCTAACGCTAATTCACCTTTATCAGTACTTGGTCCGTCAGCAATAACATCGCCTTTTTCAACTTTATCTCCTACTCTTACAATAGGTCTATGATGTTGACAAGTACCAGCATTAGATAATTCAAAATTAGCTAAGTGATATTCATCTACTCCACCTTTATTTTTAACAACTATTTTTCTGGCATCAACATAGTCAACAATACCATCCGCTTTTGCAACGATTACTGCTCCTGAATCTTTAGCAGCAATATATTCAACACCTGTTCCTACTAATGGAGCTTCTGATCTTAATAATGGTACTGATTGACGTTGCATGTTAGCTCCCATCAAAGCACGAGTAGCATCATCATGCTCTAAGAATGGAATACAACTTGTTGTAATAGCTACTACTTGTTGAGGTGATACATCAACATAATCAACTTGCTCTGGTTTTACAATAATATTTTCACCACGGAATCTAGCAGGAACTTGTTCATCTATCATCATATTATTGTCATCAATAGTAACAGTAGCTAACGAAATAATAACATCATTTTCTTCATCAGCTGTTAAATAATCAACTTCGTCAGTTAATACTTTATCTTTAACTTTACGATATGGAGTCATAATAAATCCATATTCATCAACTTTAGCATAACTAGCTAGTGATGTAATAAGTCCAATGTTTTGACCTTCTGGTGACTCAATAGGACAAATTCTTCCGTAGTGAGACGCATTAACGTCACGTACTTCCATACCTGCTCTATCACGAGATAATCCACCTGGTCCTAATGCTGATAAACGTCTTTTATTAGTTAACTCTGCAATAGGATTAGTTTGATCCATAAATTGAGATAATTGGCTACTACCAAAGAATTCTTTCATAGCAGCAGTAATAGGTCTTATATTAATTAATGTTTTAGGTGTTACTTCTTCCATTTCTTGGGTTGTCATTCTCTCACGAATCACACGTTCCATACGAGAAACACCAATTCTAAATTGATTTTGTAATAATTCACCAACTTGACGAATACGACGATTTCCTAAATGGTCTATTTCATCAATTTGTCCAATTCCTTTTAATAGATTTAAGTAATATGAAACTGAAGCATATACATCAGATATAGTTAATCTCTTAACTTCTAATGTTTGATCGTTACCAATAATTGTAATAATCTCTTTTTTATCATTAGGATTATAAATCTTAACAGTTTGAATCTTATTAAGATTATCTAGATCTTCATTAATAGTTACTTCCTTAACATTGTATCCATTTTCAAAAATTGGTTTTAATTTATCTAAAATATCTTTAGTAACTAAAGTACCTTTTTCAACTACTACTTCGCCATCTACTTTAATATCTTCCGCAATATGTTGATTTAATAATCTATCTAATACATTTAATTTACGATTAAATTTATAACGTCCAACACGTGCTAAATCATATCTAAATTCATCGAAAAATCTAGTAATAATTTGGTTTTTTGATGAATCTAGAGTTGCTGGTTCACCTGGTCTTAATTTTTCATAAATTTCAATTAATGCTTCATCTGTATTTCTAGTTGAATCTTTTGCTAGAGTATTTTCAAGATATTCATCTTTCCCAAATAACTCTAATATTTCCTCATCACTAGATAATCCAAATGCACGTAATAATGTAGTTAATGGAACTTTTCTAGTTCTATCAATTCTTACATACAAAACATCCCTGGCATCTGTTTCAAATTCTAGCCAAGTTCCACGCGTAGGAATTATTTGTGATGTAATAGAAAGTCTACCATTTTTATCTGTTTCTTTATTGAAATAAACACTTGGAGATCTTACTAATTGAGATACAATTACACGTTCTGCACCATTAATAACGAAAGTTCCGCTTTCTGTCATTAAAGGCATATCTCCTAAAAATATCTCTTGCTCTTTTACTTCGCCTGTTTCGTGATTAAAAAGGCGCACTTCTACCTTTAAAGGTGCCGCATAAGTTGTTTCACGGTCTTTACTTTGTTTAATAGAATATCTAGGCTCATCAAAATGATAATCACCAAATTCTAATGATAAAGTACCTGAAAAATTTTCTACGGGGAATAGGTCATCGAAAACTTCTTTAATACCGGTTTCGACAAACCATTGATATGATTTCTTCTGGATCTCTAATAAATCCTTTAATTCATAAGTATTTTTGATTCTTGAAAAGCTTCTTCTCGTACGATGTTTGCCACAATTAATTATCTTATATGCCACTTATTTCACCCCTATACCAATATTTAATCAAAGAACATATTTACTTAATCTAATACGTTGCCAATTTATATTATTAGCACATTTCAAACAAGATGTCAATGTAAAATACATTTAATTACAAAAAAACCTTTATTTTTATTTATCACCTCTGTTTTATAGTAGTTTTGAAGATCTCTTAACATAGATTTAGCACCTTGTTCTTTTCTTATAACTATATATAAAACGCCATTTTCTTCTAAATGAAATCTAGCATTCATAACAATATCATAAACCACTTGTTTACCTGCTCTAATAGGAGGATTAGTAATAATAAAATTATATTTAGAGTTTACATTTTCATAAACATTACTTTCATAAAATTTGACATTACTAACGTTATTAAGTTTTACATTCATACTAGCTAAATGAAGTGCTCTTAAATTGACATCTATTCCTTCAAAAGAAGCATTTATTAACTTAGATAAAATAATATCAATAACACCATACCCACAACCAACATCTAAAACCTTACCATGTATTTCATTAATATCAATGCTTTCTAATAAAGTTCTTGTTCCAAAATCTAATTTATTTTTAGAAAAAACCCCGTTATCAGTATAAAAAGAATATTCGTTATTTAATATTCTTGTTTTAAATATATTCAATTCGCTTTTTAATTTTTCGTTATCAAAATATTGTCCCATTTAACCAATCCCTTAAAAGTTAAAAGAGTTAACTATAAAACTTAATTCATAGTTAACTCCTTTCGTACTATTAATAATACTATATTTTTAAAAGAAAATCAATAGTCTTTTTGCTATTGATTTTATATTTTAATTAAACATATCCTTAATTATATTATAACAATTTCCACCATCGCAAGAGATTTCATACCACTGTCCATCTATTGATATATTATTAGGAATACCTAAGTTGAAATCTACTCTTATTATTTTATTTTCGTATTCCATTTCCATATATGGTTCACCTAAACTTCCAATTCCAGTTATTTCAACAGGAGTTTTATTAGTAAATAGTTTTAAAACTTCTTCCATTTCTGAATGATTAGTTATCTTAGTACTTTTATAAATCATCCCATCATTAGTAAATTCAGCAACATATAAAGTTAAACTTTTTAACCCTTCTAAATATGGAATTTCTATATTTGAAAAATTATCGTTTTCTTTTTCTGACTCTAAATTAGATTCATTCTTTTCTGCTGGTGCTATCGAATCATTATCATCTTCCACCAAATCAGTATCATTATTATCATCATGTCGTAAAACATCATTCAAAATATAGCCACCTATTAATCCAATAAGTAAAAATACAATTAATAATAAAACTAACATTCCTTTATTAAAAGTTTGCCCCTTTGAAATTTCATCCATTACAATCACCTCCTTTTATTTGTTTTGCCTTTCTACTCTATCAAAATAATAATTGTTTCCATCTTTTATGAAAGTGTATTTATATACATCCAATTTATCCGTATAATCATCTATATTAAACTGTTCATCATTTTCTAATACAACTAACTGTTCACTATAATCACTAGTATTGAAATAAGAAATATCCCCCGTTTCTTCATCTATCAAATAAAAGACAACCTTTTCATATATTTCAAGGCAATCATCATATTTCTTAGCTTCAGTTAATTTACTAATGTATCCACTAGAAATGTTATATCCACATGCACTTTCATATTCATATTGTTTCTCATCTTCATTATATTCAATAGTAACAGGGCAACTATAATTAAACGTTTCATCTTTATAATTATCTAAGTTACCAAAAATTGTATTATATTGATTTTTTAAAGCTTCCGCACTAATTATAGACTTAGATTCATCATTTGTAATTAAACTTTGATCTAAACTAACAAACGATAAAATCTTTTTAAAATTCTCGTCAGTTGTTTCTATATCAGTTATTTCTGATCTATAATAAATGTTTTCATAATCGGTGCCTGCAAATAAGGTATTTTTAAGTTCTCCTCTAGTTAAATAAAATAAATTTTGAACCAATTCATCATTTACTTCTAAATTTTCAGCTTTTCCAGTTTGGTCAGTATTATCATCTTTTTTACTATTATAATTAATATAAGATAAAATACCACTTAAAATCAAACCTACTATCAATGCTAATATCAAAATCATAACTATATCTTTTGGAGTAAACTTACTCTTATTTTTCATATTCATATATTATCACCTATTATAAATAATATCCTATTTTTTTGTTTTTTACAAATTAAAAAAAGAACATAATTACATGTTCTTTATTATGAATTTAATTACTTAACTTCTACTTCTGCTCCAGCTTCTTCAAGTTTAGCTTTAATTTCGTTTGCTTCATCTACAGAAATACCTTCTTTTATAGCTCCACCGTTATCAGCAATATCTTTAGATTCTTTTAATCCTAATCCTGTAATTTCTTTAATTACTTTAATAACGTTGATCTTTGCAGCTCCAGCGTTTACTAAGTTAACACTTACAACGCTTGGTCCAGCCTCTTCAGCAGCAGCTGGTGCAGCAGCAACTGCTACACTACTTGGATCTACTCCAAATTCCTCCTTCATAGCATCTACTAATTCTTTAATTTCTAAAAGGTTCATTTCTTTTAAAGCACTAATAAATTCATCTCTTGTTAATTTTGCCATTTTATTTTCCTCCTTATATTAATTTTTTATTATTCTTCTTTTTGCTTTGCATATAGATCTAAGCATATAGATAAATCTTTTGCAATTCCAATCATACCACCAGCCAACATAGTAAGTAATCCTTCTCTTGATGGGATTGTTGATAAGGCATCCAATTTTGCTTTATCTGAAATTTCTCCATCAACAATACCTACTTTTAGTACTAATGCTGGATTCTTTTTAGCAAAATCTGATAATACCTTGATTGGTGCAATTTGATCAGTACCGAATGCCAAAGCACTTGGTCCTATTAAATTATCATCAAGATTAATATTTAAATCAGATAATGCTCTAGCCATTAAAGTGTTCTTATATACCTTATAATCTGAATCATTTGATCTTAAAGCACGTCTTAATTCTTTAGCTTCATTATCAGTGATACCACGATAATCAAATAAAACTATAGTTGCATTGTTTTGAACACGATCTTTGATTTCATCAATGATAGCTTGCTTTTTAGCTAGAATTTTTTCACTTGCCATATAGCACCTCCTCATAATATTTTAAAAATGCCATAAATAAAAGTCTTTATGCACACTAGACATAAAGACTCTATAACTATATTTAAGTTAAGTCCTCGGTAGGATTTATTTTTATACCTACTGTCTATGGCACTTGCAAATCAATTTGTATTATATATTATATTCTACTAATTGTCAAAAGAATTTGTAATTATTTTAATTCCTGGACCCATTGTAGTTGAAACTGCTATATTCTTAATGTAATCACCTTTAACTGTAGAAGGTTTTACTTTTAAAATTGTTGCCATAAATGCATTTAAGTTTTCAAGTAATTGTTCTTCAGTAAAAGTTACATTACCAATGATACCATGAACATTACCAAAAGTATCTGTTCTATATTCTACACGACCAGCTTTTACATCAGTTACTGCTTTAGTAACATCTGTTGTTACTGTTCCAGTTTTAGGGTTTGGCATTAATCCTTTAGGACCTAATACTCTACCTAATTTACCTAGAAGTGGCATCATATCTGGTGTTGCAATCATTACATCAAAATCAAACCAGTTTTCTTTTTCAATTTTTTCTAACATATCAGTATCACCAACGAAATCAGCTCCAGCTTCTTTAGCTTTCTTAGCATTGTCTCCTTTAGCAATTACTAATACTTTTTTAGTTTTACCTGTACCATGTGGTAAAACTATGGCACCTCTTAATTGTTGATCAGCTTTTTTAGTATCTAGATTTAATCTTACAGCTAATTCAACAGATGCATCAAATTTACTAACAGAAGTTCCTTTTACTAATTTTATTGCTTCTTCTTTAGTATATGCTTTACCTTTTTCAATTTTTGATAAAGCTTCTAAATATTTCTTACCTCTTTTTTTCACTTTAATCCTCCTTATGTGGTATATATGGAAGCGTAAGCGGACATCCTCCCACATAGGTATACCATTATTTATTATTCAGAAATTTTAATTCCCATGTTAAGAGCAGTACCCTCAACGATTTTCATAGCTTCTTCTATATCATAAGCATTTAAATCTGGTAATTTTGTTTCTGCTATTTCTTTTAATTGCTCTTTAGTAATTGTACCAACTACTTCATTCTTACCTTTTACTGACCCTTTATCAATCTTAGCTGCTTTCTTTAATAAGAATGCTGTAGGTGGAGTCTTTATTACAAAGTCGAAACTTCTATCATCAAAAATAGTAATTTCTACTGGTAATATATCTCCCATCTTATCACGCGTTGCATCATTATATTTTGTACAAAATTCTTGTAGATTAACTCCTGCTGGTCCTAACACTGTTCCTACTGGTGGAGCAGGTGTAGCTTTTCCAGCTTGAATTTGTAATTTTATTTTCTTAACTACTTCTTTTGCCACGAAAAACACCTCCTATAAATTTTTAGTTTTCGCGAGTGGTCCTAATAGCTAGTCCGCATTTTTAGCTTTTGCCTCCCACTTAAATCTATATAAATTAAATATAGCGTTTAAATAATATCATTATTTTTAATAAAAATCAACAATTACTAGTTATTTATTTACTTTTTTAGATTTTCCAAACATGTTTTCTAAAGCACTATTAGCATTACTTATGTATTCTTGCTCTATTTTTTGATAAAAACTCTGATTCCATATTTGATTTATCATTCCTTCATCTATTCCGTCTTTATACCACGGTTGAGTTAAATTAGAAGGAGTAAATTTCCCTTGAGTTATTAAACTTGATGTATCCTGTTTCTCATACTCTTCTTTTTTAAATTCTATCAAACTTGACGGAACACCATACAAATTGGCTAATTGATTAATAGATGATCCTTCTAATTGCTTCATTAAAAGTGTATCATTTGGAATTAATAAAGTAGATACTTGTATTTGTGATTGATAATTTTTTTCTTCAGCACATCGTAAAATGAATCTTACTTTTTTTCGTAAAGATAGATTCATAAATTGATCACTTATATCTAAAGCTTCTTTCTTTAAAGATATATAATCTCGATCATTAATACTATTATCTGGATAACTGATATTATCCATCACTTTTAAAAAACCCTTCTTAACTAAAATCTGTGTCTGTTGCATACTATATTCTAAATATTTAGCCATCATATCTTCTTTAGTAATATCATCATTTTCATTTGTAATTTTGTTTAAAACTCTATATAGTGCACCTTTGGGTGCCATTAACAATTCCTCAGTATCAGGAAAAAGCAATGTATTACGTAAAATTGCTGTTTCAAATGGAGTACTCATTTCTGGTAATGTATCTAAAAAACTTTTTCTGGATTTTCTATCTAAAGAATTATATTGTTCATAATAATTATATGCTTTTTGTTTTAATTCAATATATCTTTCTTGTGGAATTTTAGATTCATCGTTAATTTTAAAATTCATATTACGCTACCTCTATTTGTGATAACTCTACCTCAACTGATGTTTCTTGTCCAAATAAATCAACATTTAATTCTAATTTTTGATTTGGCATATCAATATTAGAAATAGTACCATACATTCCATTAAATGGACCTGCAACGATTTTAACTTTTGTACCTACTTCTAATTCTTGATCAGACTCAAATCTACTAATACCCATATTTCTTAAAATAGTATCGACTTCATATGGTTGTAATGGTGTTGGCTTTGCTCCTTTACCACTGGAACCGATAAATCCTGTAACTCCTGGAGTATTTCTTACTACATACCAAGCTTCATCGCTCATTACCATTTCTACTAGAATATATCCAGGAAACATTTTTTTTACTTTTTCTTTTTGCACACCATCTTTTACTTCAATTTCTTTTTGTTCTGGAATGATTACTCTAAAAATATAATCTTTCATATCCATAGAGTTTGCTTTCATCTCAAGTTTTTCTTTTACTTTGCTTTCATGTCCTGAATAAGTATTTACCACATACCATTGTTTTTCCATAAATTCACCCCTATATTAAAGATTTTAAGAATGCCATTAATAATTCAATAGCATAGAAGAATAGTGCAAAGAAAATTATAAAAACAATTGTTGCAATAGAGTATTTAATCATTTCTTTTTTAGAAGTCCATCTAACCTTTGAAACTTCTTTTATGACAGATTTAAACCAGTTACCTATTTTTTTAAATAACCCAACTTTTTTTTGCTTGCTATCCTTTTTTTCTACTTTTTTATTTTCTTTTTTCTTAGAAATATTTTTATGTTCTTTTTTTGTTACGTCTTGTTTTGTTACTTTCTTTTCAATTTCAGCATTTTTCTTTGTTTTTTTTGTTTCTTTTACCATAATATCCCCTACCTTATTTTACCAAAATAAAAACACTTTGATGTGTCAGTTATAAGATAGCACATAAGTGTTTTTTAGTCAAGAAATATTAACTATTTTTGATATCTTTAATACAATTTACTGCTGCAATTACTCCATCACTCATAGCAGTCAATAATTGATAAGCATCTTTTTTTATAATATCTCCCGCTGCATAAATACCTTTAATATTAGTTTCGTTATGCTTATTTACTTTAATATATCCATCTTTATCAAAATTTAAGATATTTTTGAAAGCTTCACTAGAAGGAATTTGTCCTATATATATAAAACATCCTTTTACTGATAATTCTTCTTCTTTATTATTGGTCTTAATAATAATTGATGATAATTTTTCGTCTTTAGCTATTAACTCTTTTACTACATATCCTAGCTTTAATTTTATATTAGAAATATTTTTTATTTTTTCTTTGAAAATATCTTCAGCAGTCAACTCGTTTCTTCTATGAATAATCGTTACAGTTTTACATATTCCAGACAAGTAAATTGCTTCTTCTAAAGCACTGTTAGCTCCGCCTATAACTGCTACGTCTTGATCTTTAAAGAAATTAGCATCACATAAAGCACAATAACTAACTCCCTTTCCAACCAACTTATCTTCTCCTTTGATATCTAGTTTTCTAGGTTTTCTTCCAGTAGCAATAATAATATTTTTAGTAGATATTTCTTCTAAATCTGTTTTAATAATTTTTAAATCTTCTTTTAACTCTATTTTTAATACATTTCCATATTTATAAGTAACTCCTAATTCACTTACTTGTTTAAAAATACTATTAGATAAATCAGGCCCTGTAATATCTATGAAGCCAGGATAATTTTTTACTGATGATGATTTATTTATTTGTCCTCCAGGTATTTCTCGTTCTAATAAGCAACAGTTAATGCCACTTCTTTTTAAATAAATGGCCGCTGTCATTCCTGCAACACCAGCTCCAATAATAACTACGTCAAAATTTGACTTCATTTTTTTCACCTTCACGATAAAGATTGTCAAATCGTGAACCTTTCTTTCTAACAACAATCAATATAATTCCTGCTATAATTAATACAATTGATACTAATTGTGCAACTTTAATACTACCTAACATTAAACTATCTGTCCTCATGCCTTCGATAAAAACTCTACCTACTGAATACCAAACTAAATATATTCCTGTTAATTGCCCTGTCTTTAAATATTTAGATACTTTTCTAATAACAATCAATACAACAAATCCTAAAAGATTCCATATTGACTCGTATAAAAATGCCGGATGATAATATTCACCATTTATAAACATTCCGTCAATAATAAAATCAGGTATATGTAATGATAATAAAGTTTCTTTTGTGGTTAGCATTCCATAGGCTTCTTGATTAAAGAAATTTCCCCATCTTCCTATTGCCTGAGCTAGAATTAAGCCAACAACACATATATCAAATATTCTATATATATTAACTTTATATTTATGACAATAGAATAAAGCAAATAATCCTCCACCAATTAAACCTCCATGAATAGCAAGACCTCCATTCCAAATTTCAAAAATTTCCAAAACATTTTGACTATAATAATCTAGGTTAAACAAAACATAATATAATCTTGCCGAAATTATTCCTATAATAATGGAATAAAAAGCTAAATTAGTGAAAAAGTCAGTATTTATCTTCTGTTTTTTTATTTCTTTATATATTACTGCTAGTCCTACTAATAGACCTAATAAGATAAAAATTGAATACCAATATATTTGAATAAATCCTAAATCTAATGCTACTCTATTCATTTTCTTTTAAACCTCCTTACAATAGGTTTAATTACTAATTGTTCTATCACAACATTAGTTACAGCTAATAGTACAGCAATAAAGAATAATTTCCAAGCACTTGTAAAGTTTAATTTATCTAACATGATAAAATCTACTAATTTCAAGATGATCATATTAATAACAAAGTAAAACAATCCCATAGTTAACCCTGTTATTGGAAGAGTTAACTTAAACAATATTGGTTTTACTGTTTTATTAAGTAAAAAGATTAATACCACTGCTACAAATGAATAAAATATTTTGTGTTCTGTATCAATTCGAAAGCTTCCACCGAACAACAAAGATATTAACAAAAATGATATTGTATAACCAATCATATAAATAAACCACTCTAAAAGTTTATTTAATCTCGCTTTATCATTTTTATCAACAATTACTATTTTCATAGTTCCTCCTATAACATTTTACTTAAGAACATTCCAGTATATGAGTTTTTATTTTTTACAATTTGCTCTGGAGTTCCTGTTGCAATAACTTCTCCACCATCATCTCCACCGTTTGGTCCAATATCAATTATATAATCAGCAGTTTTAATCATATCTAAGTTATGTTCTATTACTATTACTGTATCATTATTATCTACTATTTTTTGAATAATTGCAAGTAATCTCTTAATATCTGCTGAATGTAAGCCTGTTGTTGGTTCATCTAGAATAAATAAAGTTTTCCCCGTTGCTTTTCTTTGTAATTCCTTAGCTAATTTAACACGGCCTGCTTCTCCACCTGATAAAGTAGGAGCACTTTGTCCTAATTTAATATATCCTAATCCAACATCATATAGAACTTGTAATTTGTTTTTTATTTTAGGAACATTTTCAAAAAACTCTAAAGCTTCCTTAACTCGCATATCTAAAACTTCTGCAATATTTTTTCCTTTATATTTAATTTTTAAAGTTTCACTATTATATCTAGTACCATGACAAACTTCACACGGAATATAAACATCTGGTAAAAAATGCATTTCTATTTTTTTTACCCCATCGCCACGACAAGCTTCACATCTTCCGCCTTTTACATTGAAAGAAAATCTTTCTTTTCCAAATCCATACATTTTAGCTTCTTTTGTTGTTGTAAATAGAGTCCTTATATCATCAAATACACCTGTATAAGTAGCAGGATTACTACGAGGAGTTCTTCCAATTGGATTTTGTGTTATATCAACAACTTTATCAATATTTTCTAACCCAATAATTTTTTTGTGTTTCCCGGGTTTATCTTTAGTATGATACAAATAATTTAGTGCCGCTTTACATAGTATTTCCATTACCAAACTGCTTTTACCACTTCCTGATACTCCGGTAACACAGGTGAATGTTCCTAAAGGAAATTTAACATTAATATTTTTTAAATTATTTTCACGAGCACCTTTTACTTCAATAAACAATCCATTACCTTTTCTTCTTTCTTTAGGAATTTCAATTTTTTCTTTACCACTTAGATAACGTCCCGTGATACTATTATCATTTTTCATTACCTCTTCTGGAGTACCAGCTGCTACGATTTCTCCACCATTTTCACCAGCACCTGGACCAACATCAACTAGATAATCTGCAGCCAACATAGTATCAGTGTCATGTTCAACCACAATTAAGGTATTCCCTAAATCACGCATTTCTTCTAAAGCTTTTATTAATTTATCATTATCCTTTTGATGCAACCCAATACTAGGTTCATCTAAAACATATAGAACTCCAGTAAGTCTTGAACCGATTTGAGTAGCCAACCTTATTCTTTGGGCTTCTCCACCTGATAAAGTTCCTGCCATTCTATTCAATGTCAAATACTCTAGTCCTACATTTTTAAGAAAACTTAATCTATTCTTTATTTCTTTAATTAATAAACCAGAAATTTTTTCCTGCTCTTTTGTAAGATGTAGTTCATCAAAAAAAGTCACTAACTCTTTTATACTCATACAAGTCATTTGATAAATATTTTTTTTACCAATTAATACTGATAAAACACTATCTGTTAATCTTGCTCCCTTACATGTCTCACATTCTTTTTCTACCATGTAATTTTCTAGCCATTCTCTAATCCAATTACTACCGGTTTCCATATAACGACGTTGTAAATTAGTAATAATTCCTTCATAATAATCTTTTTGATTATATGAAGTTCCTCCTCTAGTAGTGTATTTAAAATCAACTTTATCAGGAGAGCCATATAAAATTATTTGCTTTTCTTTTTTAGTTAAATCTTTAAATGGTTTGTCCATATCAATATCATAGTAATTACAAACAGCTTCTAATCTTTTGTAGTAAATTCCTTCTTGATCATCACTTAAAGTAGCAATACAACCGTCATTGATAGATAAATCTTGATTAGGAATTACTAAATCAGGATCAATATTAAGTTTAATACCTAACCCTTTACAATCGGGACATGCTCCATATGGAGAATTAAAACTAAATAATCTAGGTTCTAATTCTGGTAATGAAAACTCACAATAGGGGCAAGCAAAGCTTTCAGAAAATAAAATTTCTTTATCTCCTGGTATCTCTATTACTACTTTTCCGTTAGCTATTTTAGTTGCTACTTCAATAGATTCATGTAATCTGCCTCTTATATCTTCTTTTAAAATTAATCTGTCTACAATAACATCTATATTATCTTTAATATTTTTATCTAGCACTATATCTTCTGATAAATCACGCATTTCACCATTAACACGTACTCGTACAAACCCCTCACTACGTAACTTTTCAAACAATTCTTTATGTGTTCCCTTTTCACCATGTACCACTGGTGCCATAATTACAAATTTAGTTCCTAATTCATATTCAAGTAATTTATTAACCATCTCCTCAACACTTTGTGCTTTGATTGGTATGTGGTGATTAGGACAATAAGGGGTTCCTATTCTTGCATACAATAGTCTTAAATAATCATATATTTCAGTTACAGTTCCTACCGTAGAACGTGGATTTTTATTAGTTGTTTTTTGATCAATACTGATGGAAGGCGAAAGTCCTTCGATCGAATCAACGTCTGGTTTTTCAGTTCCACCCAAAAATTGTCTAGCATAAGCGCTCAAACTTTCAACATAACGCCTTTGCCCTTCAGCATATATAGTATCAAATGCTAGGCTGCTTTTACCACTTCCTGAAACACCAGTCATAACTATTAATTTATTCTTAGGCAAAGTTAAATCAACGTTTTTTAAATTATTTTCTCGTGCTCCTTTTATAATTATTTCGTTCATATTATCACCTACTACTTATAATAATTGTTCCTATGGAATATATTTTTTTTACTTAATTTTTTTATCATTATATCCTGTAATACTCTACTTGTACCAGTTTTAATATCATATTTATCTTCTAGTGGATCAACTAAAATAGTATAAAGCCCATATTCGTTGGCTCCTTTAATATCACTTAACATTTGATCTCCAACCATTATAGTATTATCACTTCCTGATTCTAATATATCTAAAGCCCTATCAAAAGCTTCTTTATTAGGTTTATTAGCTTTTGATATATATAAAACACCTAATTTATCTGCCGGATATTTTACTCTTTCCTCTTCATTATTGGATACAACACATATATTAAATCCACCATTTTTTAAGCATTCAAACAACTCTATTAAAGATTCTGGAACATTGGTATCATTTACTGGTAACAATGTATTATCAACATCAAAGACAATGTTATGGTATCCTCTTTGATATAAATCTTCATAATTTATACTATAGACATCTTTAACATAGCAATTAGGAATGACTAAATTTATATAGTTATTATCATTTCTCATTACTCCAAAAAAAACTTTTAACATTTCTGTATTTTTATTAGCCATATTATCACTCCACAAATCAAATGTATTATACCACAGATTATTTATAATGAAATCTATTTTTAAAAGTGCATTTTGAACATAATTCTTCTACGCATTGATTATTAGCAAAACCTTTTATTAAATTTTTAACTCGTTTACTTTTTAAAATATCACTTAAGGATTCTTCAAAAATATTACCTAAATTAATTATTCCCTCACCATCTAGGCAGCAAGGAACTACAGTTCCATCTACCAATATCCCAATATGGGTTTTTAATCCATAACAAAAATTATCATTTTTTCCAACATGATTTAAATCAGGCCATTTAAATAAATTATCTTTATTCACAAAAGTGTTGAAAGAAATTTTTATTGAATTCTCTTTATAAAGTTTATCCACTACTTTTGTTGATAAATTGTATGTATTAATTATTTTTTTTACAATTTCTGTGGATTTTTTATCTAATTTATAATCCTTAAGAGTCCATAAACGATAACTTATAAACATTTTTGTGGATAATTCTTTAGCACTTACAAAAATATCCTCTAAATATGTTGATATATTGTTTTCTGAATGGAGAGAAAAATTTAATTGTCTCACACAAAAAGAATTTAAAATAATATCTTTCCGTTTTCTTATAAGAGTACCATTAGTAGTAATATTAACTATCATATTATTGCTTCTACAAATATCTAAAATTTCCTTTAATTTTGGATGTAATAATGGTTCTCCTTTTACATGAAGATAAATATAATTAGTATAACCTTTAATTTCATTAATTATATGCTCAAAATCACTTATACTCATAAATTCTTTGGTTCTACTATTATTATTACAAAAAGAACAGTTTAAATTACAACAATTAGTTATCTCAATATATATCTTTTTAAATTGCATTACATTCCACTCTTCATTTCAAATAAAATATCACGTAATTCCATAGCTCTTTCAAAATCAAGCTTTTTAGCTGCTTCTTTCATTTCTTGTTCTATTTTATCCATGGTTTTAACTAATTCTTTTTTAGTTGCCTTAGTCTTTTTATCTTTACTTTCATCAACATTACTTATTACTTCTCTGATTTCTTTAGAAATAGTTTTAGGAGTAATATTGTGAATACGATTATATTCCTCTTGAATTTGGCGACGACGCATAGTTTCTTTAATAGCATAATCCATCGAATCGGTAATCTTATCTCCGTACATAATACATTTACCATGGGCATTTCTAGCACAACGACCTATTGTTTGAATTAAACTACGACTGCTACGTAAAAAGCCTTCTTTATCAGCATCTAATATCGCTATTAAACTAACTTCTGGTATATCAATTCCCTCTCTTAATAAGTTAATCCCAACAATACAGTCGTATTTTCCTAAACGCAAATCTCTTATTATTTGCATTCTCTCTAAAGTTTTAACTTCTGTATGAAGATACGCTACCTTGATATCTAAATCCTTCAAATAATTTGTCAACTCTTCTGCCATACGAATAGTTAATGTTGTAATTAAAACTCTTTCATTATTTTGCATTCTTGTTTTAATTTCACCAACTAAATCATCAATTTGCCCTTCACTTTTTCTAACTTCTATTATTGGATCTAATAAGCCTGTTGGCCTAATTATTTGTTCAACATAATGATTATTAACTTTTTCTAACTCATAGTCACCTGGAGTTGCTGAAACATATATAACTTGATTAATCTTTTTTTCAAATTCATCAAATTTTAATGGTCTGTTATCTAAAGCACTAGGTAATCTAAATCCATAATCAACAAGATTCTGTTTTCTTGCTCTATCTCCATTATACATACCTCTTACCTGTGGAATAGTAACGTGTGATTCGTCTATAACTAATAAATAATCTTTAGGAAAGAAATCCATAAGAGTAGTAGGGGTTTCTCCAGCTTTTCTTCCTGCTAAATGGCGAGAATAATTTTCTACACCAGTACAAAATCCAGTTTCCTCTAACATTTCTAAATCATAATTAGTTCGTTGTTCTAATCTTTGATACTCTAATAATTTATTATTTTCTTTAAAATATTTTAGTCTATCCTGTAATTCTTCTTTTATTGTTTTTAATGCTACTTTTAACTTTTCTTCACTAGTTACAAAGTGACTAGCTGGAAATATAGAAATAGTTTTTTTATTTGTTTTAATAGATCCAGTCAAGGGATCTATTTCACTAATTCGATCAATTTCATCACCAAAAAATTCAACTCTAATCCCATTAGTTCTATCATTCGAAGGAATAATTTCTAAAACATCTCCTTTTACTCTAAAAGTACCACGTTTAAAATCTATATCATTCCTTTCATATAACATATCCACCAATTTCATCAAAACTTGGTCACGATCAATAGTGTCTCCTACATTTAAAGTTAACATTTTATTTTCATATTCTTCTACTTCACCAATACCATATATACAAGAAACACTAGCAACTACAATAACATCATCTCTTGATAATAAGGAACTAGTAGCAGAATGACGCAACTCATCTATTTCATCATTAATAGAGGAATCTTTTTCTATATAAGTATCAGTAGAAGGAACATAAGCTTCTGGTTGATAATAATCATAATACGAAACAAAGTATTCTACACGGTTTTTTGGAAAAAGTTCTTTCAATTCACTATATAATTGTCCTGCTAAAGTTTTATTATGAGCTAATATTAAAGTAGGTTTATTCACTTCTTTTATAACATTAGCTATAGTAAAGGTTTTTCCAGTACCAGTAGCACCCAATAACACTTGATCTCTTTTTCCTTCCTTAATCCCTTCTACTAATTGATGTATTGCTTCTGGTTGATCACCAGATGGACTAAATTTTGAAACTAAGTTAAACATTTGAATCATCTCCATTTGATAAAAGTATGTTCATTATAGTATACCTTAAAATTAAAATATACAACACAATCGATATTAAAACTATATTATATAGTATCACACAAAACAAATGTTTGCAATTTGTTTTAAAAAAAAGATAGAATTAATTCTATCTTGTATACCATGCATTATAAGTTCCACTAGGGAAATTAATTAACTGTCTTGGTCCCTTAAAGCCATTATAACTTTGGTTTCGTACAAAGTTTGTATAAGAATCCCAAGTATAACATGCACTATCTAAATATAATCTACAAGGTGCTATTTCCATATGCAAATGTGGACCAGTAGAATATCCAGTATTACCCATATATCCAAGATAATCATCTGAAGTTACATATTTACCCACATATATATTAGGGGCATACGAATTTAAATGCGCATACATTGATGTATAATAAGTTCCACTAACAGATTCATAGTGTTCTACTGTAACTATTAACGCTCCATATAAATCTTGCCATATTGAACTAATCGTTCCATTTGCCACTGGATAAATTTTAGTATTATATGGATCACCATTACTAATATCTAACCCTCTATGGAAAGAACCACCACGATTTCCAAATTCACTAGTAATATACCCTACACTGACTGGTCTTCTAAATACTCCAGAGGAAGCACTTACAGCACAATCGACTCCTATAACATCATTGCTACTACATCCTTTATTTCTATAATAAGTAACTTTTTCCTCATAGTTTTTAATTTGATCTTGAATAGAAGCTCCTCCTACAGTCAATGATGACTTAGTATTGCCTAATGAAACAACTTTTTCCTCTAGTTCTTTTTGCTTTACTTCTAAATCTTTATTGATCTCTTTTATTTCTTCTTCTCTTGTTTGATTAGCTTTTATCATTTCTTCTAACTCTTTTGTAACTTTTTCATTATATTCTGTCATTTGCTCAACAATTGCCATTCTATAAATCAAATCAGTTACAGTTTCTGCTCCAAAAGCATATTCCAAATAAGCGTTTTCTCCATTTGACATTTGAAAATATTGAAACAATTCTTTAGTTTGTAAGCTCTTTTCCTTTATTTCTTCATTAAATTGAACTATTTCTTCTTTTAATTTAGTCACTTCATTAGCTAAATTTTTAATTTCATTTTTAGTGTTTTCAATTTGTCGATTTGTTTCTGCTATTTCAGCTTCTGTTTTATTTAGTGCCGCTTGATTAGCAGCGGCATCATCTTTATATTTTTGCAATTGAGCTTCGTACTCTCCTAAAGTTATTGCATGTGTATCATGAGGTACTAAAGCTATACAAATCATTAAAATCAATAATATTTTTAATACTTTTCTCATACCTTTAAATACTTCCTTACTGCTCTTCCGCTACCAAACATACCTACTATAACACCAATAACTAAAATTGCTATAGCTATTAAATATATGAATGGTTCAGGAGGAACTAATTTTATTAAAGCTGAAAATAATTGACCATCAAATTCTTCATAGAAAGCTACATAACCATATATCGAGATTATTATTGGAATAATAGAACCTATTGCACCAATAATCATACCTTCTATAACAAATGGTATTTTTATAGTTAAATTGCTAGCACCAACTAATCGCATAATTGATATTTCTCGTTTACGAGAAAATATTGTTAATTTAATAGTATTAACTATTAAGAAGACTGTAACTATAATTAATATAGCTACAATAACAATTGTAATTCTTTCAACTAGTTTAAATGCTCCAACCAACCTTTCGACCATTTCTTCTCCATAGTCTACTACTTCAACTTTATCAATTTTTCTTATTTTATCAGCAGTATCGCCAATATCTTCGATTCTTTCAACCTTGATTAGATAACTATCTCTTAAAGGATTATCTTCTTCTGGCCAAGTTTCCATCGTTGCTTCAAAAACTTCTGATTCAGCCATCATTTCTTTTTTTGATTCTTCTTTAGTTTTTATCTTAATAGATTCAATGTTATCAAATCCAGCTATTTCTTTTTGAATACTTTCAAGTTCTTCTTTAGTTGTATCTTGTTCTAAGAAAACAACAACTGTTACATCTTTTTTAATAGTTCTAGTAAAATTATCTACATTAAATGAGATTATTAATGATAGGCCTACGACAATCAATGTAATACTTATGCATGAAATTGAAGCAATTGATAACGAAAAATTTCTAGTTACACTTTTAAATGCATCACGTACATTTCTTCCAAACATCCTAAACAATTTCATTATCATAAGTTCCTTTCTCGTAATCTTTTACTAGTCTTCCATCCTTCAATGCTATTACATGTTTTTTCATCTCATTTACTATTTCTCTATCATGGGTAGCCATAATAATTGTTGTCCCTACTTCTTTATTAATATTATCAAGAACCTTTACTATTTCTCTACTCATATCAGGATCAAGATTTCCTGTTGGTTCATCACAAATTAAAAGCTTTGGATTATTAACAATAGCTCGGGCTATTGCAACACGTTGCTGCTCTCCACCTGATAATTCTGTGGGATAAGTTCTTGTTTTAGCTTTTAATCCTACTAAATCTATAGCTTTTAAAGTTTTAGTCTTTATTTCATCTTTTTTAGCACCAATTACTTCTAAGGCAAAAGCTACATTTTCATATACTGTTAGTTTCGGCAATAATCTATAATCTTGGAATACTATTCCTAACTTTCTTCTTAATTTATATACTTTACTATTTCGCAATCTAGCTACATTAAGCCCCCCTAAAATTATTTCGCCAGATGTTGGCCTTTCTTCTCGGTATAGCATTTTTATTAAGGTGGATTTTCCGCTTCCTGAACCACCTATTACAAAAACGAAATCGCCTTTTTTTATCTTTAACGACAAATCATAAATTGCCGTAACACCATTTTTATATACCTTATTAACATGTTTAATATTAATTAGATCCATTTTTACCTCCTTTTTATTGTCGATACAATTTTATTATAACATAAATTCGACAAATTTCATTGGAAATTTTAGGCACCATTTGACATTTGATACGAATCAGTGACAACAAAGAAGGCATTTTTGTCAATTTGCTTTATTCCTTCAGATACTTTGAAGTACTCTTTAGTAGGAATAACAGTCATCAAAGCTTGACTTCTATTATTTAAATATCCTTTTACAACATTGAATTTAGTAACTCCGTGTCCTATTTCATTCAATAAATACTCTCTAACTTCATCTTCTTTAGTTGTAATAATATAAAACATCTTATTATTAGAAATACCTAGTAAAACACGATCAATAATAATACCACTTACAAATAAAACAATAATGGCATACATAATAGTTTCAATCCCATAATATATACCCCCCAATACTACAATTATCATATTTATTAAGAAAGTACTTTTACTAAGTGGAAAATGAAGTTTTTCAAAAAGCATTTGATTAATTAATGATATACCTCCATTACTAAATCCCATTTTATATATGATCCCTGATGTCCAACCGTTTATAATTCCCACAAATAAACTTATTAAAATCATATCATTATTATTTATATCTATTATAGTAGTTATTCCATATGTTAACTCAACAAATATCGGATATATGAAAGTTGAGATAACTGAACCACTTGACTTTTCAACACCTAAAACTAAAAACGAAATAATTAAAATAATAGTTGAAAAAACAAGAATAAATGTTGCAGGTGGTATTCCAAATGCCGTTTCAACTACAATTGATAATCCATTAGCACCACCCGATACTATTTTACCAGGATATATCAGTAAATTATAACATATAGCTGTTATAAATAATGCTAAAGTAAGATATCCATAACGTTTAATCAAATGTTTTTCTTCAATTACATCTAAAAGTTTATTCAACATTTTATTCACCACCATACACTTCATAAGCATCGGTAACTACAAAAAATGCTTTATCATCAATTAATGATATTCCTTCTTTTAATTTGAAGTATTCTTTCGTAGGTATTACACAAAATAATACTTTTTGCTTTTTATTTTCATATCCGCCTCTTGCTTCAAAGATAGTTACACCATGACTTAATTTGTCTAAAACAAATTCTTTAACTTCTGTATCTTTTTCCGTTACTATATAAAATGCTTTTGAATCAGATATTCCAAGTAAAACTCGATCAGTAATAATACTAATGATATACAAAACAATAAAAGCATACATAAAATTATTAATTCCAAAAATAAAGGTACCACTTAACAAGATCAATCCATCACTCATCATAATAGCTTTGCCAATACTTACTTTACAATATTTAGAGACAATTTGATTAACAATATCTGTACCCCCATTAGTAAAACCTGCTTTATAAATAAGTCCAGCACCAATTCCAGCTACTACTCCACCAAAAATAGCTGACAACAACATTTGAGAAGTATCAATATCTAAATACAGTCTAATATTACTTGTTAAATCAACCATAATAGGAAATAAAAGCGAACCCATAACGGACCCAATCGTCTTTTCTTTTCCTAAAGCAAAGTAACTAACTACTAATAACAATATGGATATTATCATAATAGTTGGAGAAGGTTCGAATCCAAATAGTTCTTGAAGAATGATCGATAAGCCACTAACTCCACCATATACAAAATTATTAGGTAAAATAAACAAATTAAATGCAAGAGCAAAAATAAAACTACCTAATAACAATTGTAAATAACGTTTCCAGCGAAATTTTTTATAAATTTGTTTAATTATATTTTTAGATTTTCTTTTATTCATAATCTTATCCCCTTTAAATTTGCTTCTATGAATTCATCAAGATCTCCATCTAAAACTTTATTAACATTACTTGTCTCATATCCTGTTCTATGATCTTTTACCATAGAATAAGGATGCATGACATAACTCCTTATTTGTGAACCGAATTCAATATTTTTTTGTTCTCCACGTAAAGAATTTAATTCATTATTTTGCTTTTCAATTTCTATCAATTTTAACTTATATTTTAGCATTTCCATGGCTTTTTCTCTATTTTGAATTTGACTTCTTTGATTTTGACATGTTACTACAATTTTAGTAGGTAAATGAGTTATTCTAACGGCACTATCTGTAGTATTTACATGTTGCCCTCCAGCTCCACTTGATCGATATACATCTATTTTCAAATCTTTTTCGTTGATTTCTATATCTAAAGTATTATCAAATTCCGGAATAACATCTACTGAAGCAAAAGAAGTGTGACGCTTATTATTGGCATCAAACGGTGATAACCTTACTAATCTATGAATACCTTTTTCATTTTTTAAATATCCATAACTATTTTTTCCTTTTACCAATAAGTAAACGCTTTTGATTCCAACCTCATCTCCTTCTTGATAATCTAAAACTTCTACTTTATATTTTTTCTTCTCACACCATCTTAAATACATTCTATAAAGCATGTTAGCCCAATCACAAGCTTCTGTTCCACCAGCTCCAGAATGAATTTCTAAAATACAATTATTTTTATCATATGGTCCGTTTAAAAGAAGACTAACTTCTAATTGATTAACCAATTTAGTTATATCATCAACTTCCTCTTCCATTATTTTTAGCATATCTCTATCATTTTCAATACTATCAATTAAAGCACTATTGCTATCTATTTTGTCTTTTGCTTCTTCTATTGAATCAGTAATTTGTTTTAAACTATTTAACTCATCAATAATCTCTTCCGCTCTATTTTTATCATTCCAAAAAGTTTCTTTTATCATTTCTTGTTCTAAATTTAAAATTTTTTTTCGTTTAGCATCTACGTCAAAGAGACCTCCATAAACTAGATACTTTAGTGCCATTTATTTGCAAACTTCTTTTCAATTCATTAAAATCCATAATTTGATCTCCTCTTCATTTTCTTAATGAAATTATACCATAAAAAAAGAAATCAATACACATCAATATATTGATTGTATATTAAATTTCTTTTTTCCTAATAATAGTTCGTCTATAATAATGTTATCGACTTTCGCTCTTATTATTTTATCAATTTTTCTTGCTCCATATTCCTCAAATTTACTTTCATTAATTATTTGTTCAATTACTTTATGACTTATATGAATATCAACATTATTCTTTTTAAATCTTTCTTTTACATCTTTTAATTTTTTGACTACAATATCAAAGATATCTTTTCTACTTAATTTATTAAAAATAATAATATCATCAATTCTATTCATAATCTCCGGGCTTAAAAAATCTTTTATCTTAGTCTCAATAATATTATTATTTGACTCATTAAATCCTATTGTATTTTTATTAAAGCCTATATTAGAAGTCATAATAACAATATTATGATCAAGTCTTATACTATTTCCTCTAGAGTCTTTTATTCTTCCTTCATCTAATATTTGCAAAAACAGATTTATTACTGAAGGATGGGCTTTTTCTATTTCGTCTACCAAAATAACAGAATAAGGTTTATTTTTTATTACTTCCACTACCGTATTTTTATTTGAATAACCAACATATCCTGGTGGAGAACCTATTATTTTACTAATAGTATGTTCCTCTTTATATTCACTCATATCTAAAGTAATTAAATTATCACTTCCTACTAATAACCTGCTAAATTCTTTTACTAATAAAGTTTTTCCTACTCCAGTAGGTCCTGCAAATAACAAAGATACGGGTTTATCATCTTCTTTAAAACCTAATTTTATTCGTTTACTTATTTGATATAACTTATCGATTGCTTCATCTTGTCCTTTTATTTTATTAGACATTTCTTTTTTCAATTTTAAAATATTTTTAAAATTCTCCTGTTCTAACTCATAAACTGGAATCTTGGTTTTTATATTAATTATTTCAGCAATAGTTTTTTTAGTAACTACTTTAGTATTTTTATTTTTTAATTTTTGTTCTTCTAATTTATTTATTTTAGTTTCTAACTGATTTTCGCTTTTTCTTAAAATAGCCGCATTATTAAAATCTTGTTCAATAATAGCTTTATTTTTTTTCTCTATAATATTGCCTAATTCTTCTTTAAGTGTTTTTAAATTATTAATATTTTTATCTTTAGCTACAGAAACTTTAGCTGCAGCCTCATCCAAAATATCAATAGCTTTATCCGGTTGTTTTCTATTATAAATATATTTACTAGATAACTTAACAATAGTATCAATTACTTCGTCGGATATTAAAACATTATGATATTTTTCATATATAGGTCTTAATTTTAATAAAATATCCTTGGTCTTATTCATATCGGGTTCTTCTATCATAATTGTTTGAAATCTTCTAGCTAAAGCTCGATCTTCTTCAATATATTTTTTATATTCTTCAATTGTTGTAGCACCAATAATTTTAATTTTTCCCCTTGCTAAAATAGGTTTTAATATATTAGAAGCATCTATTGCTCCTTCAGCTCCTCCTGCGCCAACTAATGTATGCATTTCATCAATAAAGACAATAACATTATTATCAGTTTCTAGTTCTTTTAACATTTTAGTAATTCTCTCTTCAAATTCGCCACGATATTTCGTTCCTGCTACTAAACTAGACATAGACACAGATACAACTCTTTTATTTTTTAATTGATAAGGGACCAATCCTTGGACTATCCTACGACTTAATTCTTCGACGATTGCCGTTTTACCTACTCCAGCTTCGCCAACTAACAATGGGTTATTCTTAGTTCTTCTACATAATATCTCAATTAACCGTTCTATTTCATTATTCCTTCCTATGACTGGATCTATTTCGTCTTGACGAACTTTTTTATTTAAATCATATCCAAATTCATCAATCATTAACTTTTTCTTAGATTTTATTTTTTTACCAGCACTTTTTACATTGAACTCTTCCATAATACTATCAAAATCAATATTCATGGATAGCATTATCCTAATAGCAATTCCTTCACCTTCATGGATCAAAGAAGAAAAAAGCATCTCTACCGTTACTTCTGTTTTTTCTTCTTTTGATTCAATCATAGCATCTTCAATTACTTTTTTTAATAAAGGTGTATACAAATACCATTCTGTAACTTCTGTTCCTATTCCTATTACATTAATGATTTCTTTTCTAAAACTATTATAATCTAGATTGTACTCTTTTAATTTTTTAGCAATATTACTATTCTTATTTTTTAATATTGCTAATAGTAAATGCTCACTTCCAACATAAGGATGTTTTAAATCATTCATTTCCTTTTTTGCACTAACTAATACTTTACGAGCTTCTTCAGTAAATTTTGAAAACATATAATCACCTTTCATACTATTCTATGTTTATTATGTCTTTTTTTTCAAAAGATAAACAAAAAAAGAACCGAAGTTCTTTTTATATTAAAATTAATATTGTAAAGATTAGTAATAATGCAACTAAAATTTCTAAAATTATTTTCCATGAAGCTTTTAGCCATTGCCAAAAAGAAATATTTAAATAAGATAAAGTTGCAATCAATACTAAACTAGTAGGCGCTACTAAAGTAGCCAATCCATACATAGATTGCCATACGATGGCGATTAATGGATAAGTTGATGTATCACTAATGATTGAAGTTACGTATGGTAAAACTCCTGATGCTGTATAATAAGTTTCAATATTAAAGATACTACTTATAAATGCAACAATACTCATTGTAAATACATTAAATCCACTTGTAGCAGTTAATAATGGTTTAAATATTGCTAATAATACTGGATGTGTAGCAGTAATCACTAATACTATATATGCAAAGAAAATTAATAAAGCTGGTTTAAATGCTTTTTTCATTCCTTCATAGAAAGCCTTAATAAATTTATTTAAACTCTTCTTATATAGTAAAGAAATAATTCCTGCACCTAAAGTTACTAACAGTGTATATTCAATTAAAGTCCATTTTCCAAACGCAACTGTATTATTTTCACCAAGAAGCTTAGCAAAAATAGCAAAATCTCCTGCTTTAAAGTTCATTACAGATTCATGAATATCATTGAATAAATTTACACCTAATACTGTATCCCAAGATATGGAAGCTAAAATCATAATTACCAAGATTAAATCAATAATTACAACTATTGGCCAACTTCTTTTCTTAGAATCTTTAGAAGTAGGTAACTCTAATTCATCATCGTTCTTTTCTTCTTTAATATTTTTATGTTTTTTAGCATAAGACAAAGTATTAAAAATTAATAACACTAATCCTATTACCAAAATAATTGCTTTAGTTAATAACTCAGAACTAAAATCTAATCCTAATATTCCTACAATAGCATTGATATTGGTTGCTGATACTGTTGTACCAATTAAACCAACTGCAACTGAACCAATGGTAACTAAAGCAGCTGTCTGTTTATTATATCCCATCAGTAATATAATAGAAATAATTAATGGGAATAAGAATAATAATCCTGTAGTTATACCAGCCATAGATGCAATAATTGCAAATAATGCCATAACAACTATTAAGAAAATATTTTCTTTTCCTTTAAATTTTTCTACTATTTTATCAAGTAAATTTCTATATCCATCAATATGATATAAAACTCCATAGAACCCTCCTATGGCAAGTACATAGAAAATAATACTTCCAAAATAATAGAACACAACTGGACCCATTGAGAATAATTCAAAAAGTCCAACTTGACTACGAGCTTCTTCCGTTAAACTATATCCAAAGTATGTTATAGGAAAAATCCAAGTCAATAAAACTGCTACTATGATTGTGATTGCAATCACTTTGAATAAACTATGTTTCTTCATTTTAACCCTCCCATTTTTAATTATACAATATTTTAATACAAAAACAAGTTTTTATGATAAATTTCATGCTTTTTTATCAAGAAAAAAAGCAGTTTTTCTGCTTTTATTTATCTAGTGGTCTCATTAACGGAAACATTACTACATCTTTAATATTTTCGCTATTAGTAAGTAGTTGGATTAAACGATCAATTCCCATTCCCCATCCAGAGATAGGAGGCATACCATATTCCATAGCTCCAATATAGTCATAATCCATATCCATTGCTTCTTCATCACCGTTAGCTTTTAAGTTAGCTTGTTCAAGAAGTCTTTTCTCTTGTTCCATTGGATCAACTAATTCTGAAAAGCCATTAACTATTTCTGCTCCATTAATTACCAATTGGAAACGATCTGTAATACTTGGTCGATCATCATTTGCCCTTGCTAATGGTGATAGGCTAATTGGATGTTCAGTTAAATATACAGGCCCACTCATATGAGGACGTGCTACTTTCTTATATAAATAATCAACTAAATTTCCAAATCCCAAGTTTTCAATTGGTGTTTCGCTTTCAAGTTCAATTTTTTCATCAATTATTTTTTGTAACAATTTTTCTTTTGTATTATATTCATTGATATCAATATTAGCATACTTTATAATTAATTCTCTAAATGATACAGAAGGCCAATCTCCTGATAAATCTATTTCTTTATCACCAATAGGAAGAATTAATGTACCATACAATTTTTTAATAATTGTTTGCAACATATTTTGAATAAGTTTCATATTATCTTTATAGTTATAATAAGCTTGATAACATTCGATCATAGTAAAATCCTGCAAATGAGTAGCATCCATCCCTTCATTTCTAAAACATCTTGCTATTTCATATACTTTTGGAAATCCTGCTACAACGGCTCTTTTCATATACGTTTCAGGTGCAATTCTTAAATACACATCTAAATCTAGGGCATTATGATGAGATATAAAGGGACGAGCCACTGCTCCACTTGGTTTGTTATTTAAAATAGGTGTCTCAATTTCATAGTATCCTAAATCATCTAAATATCTGCGTAATTCCTTAATAAAATTGATCCTTATCAAAAATCTTTTACGAGTATCTTCGTTCATTATCAAATCAACATAACGATTACGATAACATAATTCAGGATCAGTTAGTCCATGAAATTTTTCTGGAAGTGGTTTTAATGCTTTACCTAAAAATTCAAAGTTGGAAACACGTAAAGTCTTTTCCCCCGTATGAGTTGTAAACATTTCCCCTTCAGCTCCAATAAAATCTCCTACATCGATATTGTCCTTAAAAAAGTTATATTTATCTTCTCCAACTAAATCTATCTTAATAGAAAGTTGTAAATCACTCTCAATATCTCTCAACTTAATAAAACTCAATTTTCCCATTTTTCTCATGAAAACAATTCTTCCAGCCACTCTTACTCCATTAGTTTCATCAGGTAAAGAGCTTGCTTCTTTTAAGCTATGTGTAACTTCATATCTTTCTGGATAAGGATTACATGCTTTTCTTATTTCTTCTACCTTTTCTCTTCTTACTATTTCTTGTTCTGAAAACTCTCTCATTAAAATTCCTCCTTCTATGCTTCTATTACTTTAGTATTAGCTAAATAATCGTGTATTCCTCGTTCTTTTATAAACATCATTATTAACGTAATAAATATAATTATTATTTGAATATTACTTAGTATAGTATTAATATTTAAATAAACACTTTTACTAGTAAATAATAAAAGAATTACTAAAATAAAGTTTATCAAGATCCCATATGGAAATAAAGAACGACGTAATAGTGAATTGATGTCGACATTATTATTATCCGTTTTTACTACTTGTAATTTTAACCATTTCTTTCCAAGGGTTTGACCATTATTATATGCTTGAAATACAACAAAGTAAAGTATATATACAACAATTCCTGCAATTGATGAAATATAAGTTGCCTTCATTAAGTCATAACTAATATCATTACTTTCCTCAGCAAACTCATCCATTGTTATTTCGCCAGACGTATAATTATCCATAGATGTAGTTAATCTTGCATTTAATTCTTCTATATCACCAAAAACTGGAACAAAGAGATTAACTAATACCATAGCAAAAAATAATATAGTACAATCAATTAAATAAGCTAAAATTCTTTTAAAAAATACTTTTTTCATTTATTTTCCTCCATGTAGCTCCTATATTCATTTAATATATTAATTATATCATTAATCCTCGTAGTTAGATATACTTTATTTTTTATTTCATTTGATCCTTTTAATCCTTTAAAATACCAAGCAATATGATTTCTAATTTCTAATACTGCTACTTTTTCATCTTTTATTTCTTGCAAATATTTTAAATGTTTTAAACACATATCTATTTTCTCTATAGGAGATACTTCACTAGGTATTGTTCCATTTTTCAAATAGTTACATATATCTCTAATTAACCAAGGATTCCCAAGCATTGCTCTACCTATCATTATAGCATCACATTTAGTCTCTTCTAACATTCTTTTAGCATCATAAATATCTCTTATATCCCCGTTTCCTATCACCGGAATTGTTACATTTTCTTTTACTTCTTTGATTACGTTCCAGTCTGCTTTTCCAGAATACCCTTGACTTCTAGTTCTAGGATGAACACAAATAGCACAAGCTCCTGCTTCCTCACATATTTTAGCTACTTCGACAGCATTAATATGATCAAAATCCCATCCACTTCTTATTTTAACAGTAACTGGAATAGGTACTGACTCTACTACAGCTTTCACTATTTCTTTTATTTTTTCAGGATTTTTTAATAAAGCTGAACCTGCTTGTGCTCTTACAGCTACTTTTGGAACAGGACACCCCATATTGATATCTATAATATCTGGGTGCATATTTTCATATATATATTTCGCTGCTATTACAAACGATTCCTTATCACTACCAAAGATTTGTTGTACAATAGGTCTTTCTTCTTCTGTCATTTTCAGCATATCTATTGTTTTTTGATTATTATAAAAAATTGCTTTATCACTAACCATTTCTGCATAAATCAATCCTGCTCCCATTTCTTTGGCAATACGCCTAAAACTAGAATTACAAATTCCTGCCATAGGTGCAAGTACTACTTGGTTTTCTATGCATACATTACCTATTTTCCACATAAAATCACCTGCTAATGATTATAACATTGATAATAATATAATACAACAAAATAAAAGAACTTAAAGTTTCTTAAGTTCCTCTATAATTTCTTCTTTTGTCATTTTTGTATAACCTTTGATTCCTTTTTCTTTAGCTATCATTCTAAGTTCAGTCATACTATATGTTTCATAATCTATCTCTTCTTTTGGCATTTCTTTATGTTCAACTAAGTATTCGATTTGTTCTTGTGTCAATGTCTCATATTCTAATAAAGCTTCAGCAATAAGTTTTACTAAGTCTTCATTTTCTTTCAAAATTTCTTTCGCTTTTTGATAGCATTCATCAATAATCTTACGCATTTCCAAATCAATTTCATGTGCTACTTCATTAGAGAAATTACGACTTTTATTATAATCTCTTCCTAAAAATACTCCGCCTTCTTGTTGTTCCAATTGCACTGGTCCTAAATCACTCATACCATATTCAGTTACCATGCTTCTTGCAATTTTAGTAGCTTTTTCAAAGTCATTATGAGCACCAGTTGTAATTTCACCAAAATTAAGTTCTTCTGATACACGACCTCCTAATAAACCAGTAATTCTCTCAAGCAATTCCTTTTTAGTAGAGGTGTATTTTTCTTCTTTTGGAATCATCATCGCATATCCACCGGCATAACTTCTAGGAATTATTGTTACTTTTTGAACATCGTTTGCATCATCTAATTTTAATCCTAATACAACATGCCCTGCTTCATGATATGCAACCATTTTCTTTTCAGCATCCGTATATTTTTTACTTACTTTAGCAGGTCCCATTAAAACACGATCAGTAGCTTCATCTATTTCACTCATAGTAATCATATCTTTATTTCTTCTAACTGCAAGTAATGCTGCTTCATTTAATAAGTTCTCTAGATCTGCACCACTAAATCCTGGTGTTCTTTTTGCTAAATTATGTAGTGTTACAGTAGGTGCTAATATCTTGTTTCTTGCATGAACTTGCAATATTTCTTCTCTACCTTTAATATCCGGTAAATTTACTGTTACTTGTCTATCAAAACGACCCGGTCTAAGAAGCGCAGGATCTAATACATCAGCACGGTTAGTTGCAGCAATAATAATAATCCCTTCATTTGCACCAAATCCGTCCATTTCTGTTAACAATTGGTTTAATGTTTGTTCGCGTTCGTCATGTCCTCCACCAAGTCCTGTTCCTCTTTGGCGACCAACAGCATCAATTTCGTCAATAAATATTAAACATGGCGCGTTATGTTTTGCTTGCTTAAACATATCTCTTACACGTGATGCTCCGACACCTACAAACAATTCTACAAAATCAGATCCACTTATATAATAAAATGGAACATTGGCTTCTCCAGCTACAGCTTTAGCTAATAATGTTTTACCTGTTCCTGGTGGCCCTACTAATAAAACCCCTTTTGGAATTCTAGCACCTAATTTTTGAAAACGTTTAGGATTTTTCAAAAAGTCGATTAATTCTCTAACTTCTTCTTTTTCTTCTTTTAATCCAGCAACATCTTTAAAAGTTACTTTGTTCTTTTCATCATTCAATCTAGCTTTACTCTTACCAAAATCCATTGATTTACCAGCGCTTCCCATTTGTTTTGAAAACAACCAGAAGGCACCAACAATTAAAATTACCATTGGTAATACATTTATTAAAATAAGTAAGAAGGAACTAGATTCTGGATCAGCAGCTGCTTCTACTTTAAATCCTAATTCTTCATCATCAGCCATAATCTTTTTAATTACCTCATCCGATAAAGGAGCTTTAACAAAGAATGTTTCATTTTCGTCATATCCTTTTATCTTACCAGTAATTTCATATATCTTAGCTCTTTCTCTAGGAACTATTTTTAATTCTGTAATACTTTCTTTATTTAATTCATTAATAAATTGATCGTATGTAAAAGTATTTACTTTAACATTAACAACATTAAAAATATAGAAAACAACTAATATTATTAATATTAAAAATACATACGGTAATAATCCTCTTTTTATGTTCTTTTTATTCATAAAATCCTCCTTGTTAATTATATCTTAATATTATATCATATGTTTCATTTTTTTGCTTAGAAAATTTAGACTTTTTAATTCCTGGTATCCAAAGAATATTTCCTTTACTATCTACTACAACAGGCCAATCATCTCTTAAAGATTTTGAAATTTTAGCATCAATAAATATATCTTTTAATTTCTTTGTACCATTTATTTTCTTCAATTTCATTCTATCACCTAAATGTCTTGTTCTAACATATAATGGTAAACTAATTTCTTGTGATGATAATCGACAAATATTATTATCATTTTTATCTTCTTCTTCTACTACCTTAATATAGTGATTATTAGGTAAATCGACATATTCAATAATTTCTATTTCATAATCATTCATATATTTGACATCTTGAATAATTTTTAATAAATTATATTCTTTTATTGCTTTATAGTTTCCTGGTAGATTAACTATACCGTTAGGTCTTTTGGACTGCATCAATTTAATAATATTTGAAACATGAGTCATATTGATTTGGTTTAAATCATCAGTATATTTGCTTTCAAAAATATAAAATATAATTTTTTTCTGAATTAAATAATCTTCAGATAAAAATTTATCTATATCTATAACATCATCATGATAAATATTACTTATTTTTCTTTTCAATTCTTTATTAATATAATTATTGTATTCTATTAAAGTATCACTAAATTTTATGAACTTTTCATGAACCATAGGATCTTCTTTTTTTAAGAAAGGTAACACTTCCATTCGGTATCTATTTCTTGTATATTTACCTTTAAAATTAGAACTGTCAAGAACAAAAGGAATATTATTTTCCTTATCAAAAGTTAAAAGATTATCTTTAGTAACAAAAACAAGTGGCCTTACTAGAGAGTAATTTTCTTTATCTATCTTTTTTTCAAATCCAGAATATCCCTTTAAAGTAGATCCTCTTACTATTCTCATTAATATAGTTTCAATTAAATCATCCCCATGATGAGCTGTCATTAAATAATTAGCTTGATATTTATTTACAAGCTCTTCAAAAAATTGATATCTTATTTTTCTAGCCTCATTGTGGAAGTTATCATCCCCATATTTTTCAATAGTCATTGCTTCGAATATGATATTATTTTGTTCACAATATTCTTTTAAAAATTGTTCTTCTTGTTTACTCTCTTTTCTAATATTATGATTAACGTGAGCACAAATTAGTGACAAATCCACCTTCTTTCTTATTTCTTGTAAAATATACATTAAAGCCATTGAATCAGGTCCACCAGAACATCCAATCACTATTATGTCATTATCTTTAAGACAAACTTCATTAATTAAATAATCAAAAACTTTATCCAATATGATCACCATCTAACATTTTAACTAAAATAATAAATTTTAGCAATATATTATTCTATCATATCAATAAAAAAGAGCATCATTTTTCGCTCTCTTCTGGAATTCTTATAATATATTCTCCATTTTTAGAATAAAAATATTTTTCTCTTAGATATCTAGCGATATATTCCGGATCTTGCAATCTCTCTACATCAACAGTTAACTCTTCCTCTTCTTCTTTCAAAGCTAATATTTTATTTTCTAACTCTTGCTTTTCTTTATATTTGTCATATATATTGATCCATACTCTAGTAATAGTAGTTAAAATACCCCCAATGATAAAAAGACAAGCGATTCCAAAAACAATAACTCTGAAAGTTTGTTTTTTAGCTTTCTTTTTTATTTTTTTGCTACTTGCCATTTTATCACCTACCTATCCTATTTAACTATAACATTCCTAGTTAAATAGTCAAGCAAATTTTATATACTTTAAATAAAACTTTACGTTAAACATGTAAATAAAAAGCATTTATTTAAAATAAATGCTTTTTATTTACATGTATTAAATCCTTGATAGTCAACAGTAAAATCTACATAAAATGTATTTGTATTTCCTGCTCTATCTTCATACAAGTAAGTCCATCTATAATTACAAGGATTATCACCAGCTGTTCTTAAACA
>CALVYX010000096.1 GCA_944372315.1 uncultured Bacilli bacterium | reverse complement strand
GGGTAGGAAAGTTTGAGACAAGTAGTAGTAATCCAAGTGCAAGTTATGGAGGAGGAAATACAACTAGCTTAGATCCAATGATAAAGCCAAACGTTACAAGTTGGAGATATATAAATGTAAGTAATATCTATAATGTAGGGTTAAAGGTAAGTGCAGCAGGAAATAGATATGGCTTTAGTACAAGTATGAATTCTCATGCAATGAAGAATAATGAATGGGCAGTAGTAAGTTACCTTAGTCAGTCAAGATATGGAAAACTAGGAAATGAGAATTTCACAGGTGCAAATAAGGAAGTATATCAAAATAAAAGTAATGTCTATATAACAGGATGTAGTTATGGAAGTCCATCAAACCCTAATACTGATTATGGATGTCAATATGAATATGATAATAATATAAGAACAGAAGATGGAACAGTAGGAAAAGGAGTAGGAGCAAGTACAACCGGAACAATCTATGGAGTCTATGACATGTCAGGTGGTGCTTGGGAATATGTAATGGCAAACTATAATAATATGGCTGCAAATAGTGGATTCAGTGAACCCTTAACATTAGATAGTAAATATTATAATTTATATACAACAGGAGATCCAAGTACAGCATGTAATGGAGAAGAATGTAAAGGACATGGATTAAGTGAAACAAGTGGCTGGTATAGTGATTATCACAACATGGTAAACGAGACGTATCCCTGGTTGGTGCGCGGCGGTTACTATGAGGGTAATACTGATGCAGGAGTTTTCGGCTTCGGCATCGGCAATGGTGGTGGCGGCAACCGCGACTCGTTCCGCCTCGTGATGAGTCCTAGTCCGTAAGGACTAACTCTTGGGCACGAAAAAAATAAGATGGTAAAAATAGAGAAAGAAAGAATATTGTCGAATTATTCGTGATGGCAAGCCTCGGCGCGCTCTTTTTTAGCGCCGGGGCGTTATTTTGTTTTTTTTGTGAAATTATAGAGAAGTACTAAAAAGCACGGGACTTGTCTTTTGATAAGTTCCGTGCTTGATTATATTTCTATAAATTTATCTTTTCCTACTCCACATATAGGACATTTCCAATCATTTGGTAGATCCTCAAATTTTATTTTTTCTTTCGCATCATCATAAATATAACCACATATACTGCATTTATATTTCTTTCCTTTTTTCATATTATCGTCCTTTCCATAATTATTATAAGTTGGTGCTTTTGGTGATGCTTTTCCTTTTAAAACTTCATGATAATATTTATATGTCATAGGGCTGTTATTAGAGAGCATTTTAGATGTTTTTACTTTAATTAAAAATATATTATGTGTATTTACATCAATCATGTTTATTATTTCTCCTATGATATAACCACATGTGTTTTCTGTTACTACTGGTAATTTATCGATTTCTTCCCACTTTGTATCCTTAAATTTATCTGTATTTTTTGATGAGAAGTATCCAAATCTTGAAATAAGTTCTTTAGAAGCTTTTTCTTCTAAAATAGAAATGGCACAAATTTTACTTTCTTTTAAATTTTTTGTTGTGTAGTTATCTTTGTTTAATGTTACTGATACTATCTGTTCTTTTGATGTTACTTGAGATAATGTGTTAATAAAGCAGCCTATATTTTTATTATTGTTTCTTGTAGTAATAATATACATACCATATGAAATATTTTCAAATACTTTTGTATCCATCTTTTCCTCCTTTTAACAATCATAGCATACAAAATTGAAAAAACTTCCATTGTTATTTAAAATTTATTTTTGTACAATATAATTGTCATCTATATGATGATAGGAATTAAATCAATTTTCCTTTTCCTTTATGGAAGGGATTTCTCTATTTACCTTTTTCTTATTTTAGTTGTTGCGCGGCGGTTGCTTCATCTGTGTTCGTATTTCGACGATATTCTTTTTTGCTCTATGGGGGTAGTGCCTTTGGCTCGTTCCGCCTCGTGATGAGAGAGACTACGATATAATTAGAATTTAAGTTATTATGTATATAATAAAAAATTAATATCCTAGAGATTTAATTCCTACTTTTATAAGTAAACTTAAAAATATGATGATGGTTAGTAGTTAATTTGGGCGAAAATCAGTAATCATAGACAAGGCTTGTCCTTGTTTTTGTTATGTAATTTTGTTAGAATTTTATTAGGGAAGAATTTAAATGTCTTAATTTTATTATGGTTGGTGCGCGGCGGTAACTATAATACTAGTGCTAATAACGCAGGAGTTTTCAACTTCAACAATAATGGTGTTACTGGTGGTGTTAACAACAATGGCTCGTTCCGCCTCGTGATGGGAGACTATGATATAAGAATAGTTTAAGTTATTATTTATATAATAAAAAACAATTATCATAGAGAATTTTTTCCTTTTCGTAGCACGAATAAAACAATGAAGTAATTTTTTCTAGTTAGTAGGTTATCGAATACTAGAAAATTTTTGCTGTAATTTAAATGATTTAGTGTTAAATTTTAGATAGGGAGAAATTTAAAAGTCCTATTTCTTCTTTTGATTTGTTTGCGCGGCGGTAATTATAACAATAATTCTAATGCAGGTGTTTTTAGTTTTACTGCAAATACTAATGTAATAGGTGGCCCTAACATTAACAACTCGTTCCGCCTCGTGATGGGAGACTATGATATAAGAAAAGTTTAAGTTATTATGTATATAATAAAAAACAATTATCATAGAGAATTTTTTCCTTTTCGTAGCACGAATAAAACAATGAAGTAATTTTTTCTAGTTAGTAGGTTATCGAATACTAGAAAATTTTTATTGTAATTTAAATGAATTAGTGTTAAATTTTGAATAGGGAAAATTTGAATGTCCTATTTTATCTTGTTACGGTTGGTGCGCGGCGGTAACTATGAGAATAATACTAATGCAGGTGTTTTCAACTTCAATCGTACGACTAACGTTGGTGGTGTCAACAACAACAACTCGTTCCGCCTCGTGATGGGAGACTATAATATAAGAAAAGTTTAAGTTATTATAAATATAATAAAAAACAATTATTATAGAGAATTTTTCCTTTTCGTGATACGAATAAAATAATGAAGTAATTATTTTCTAGTTAGTAGGTTACGAATACTAGAAAATTTTTGTTGTATTTTAAATGATTTAGTGTTAAATTTTAGATAGGGAGAAATTTGAATATCCTATTTATTTTTGTTGGAATTGTTGCGCGGCGGTAACTATAATAATGATTCTGGAGCGGGAGTTTTCAACTTCAACAACACTAATCTTACTGGTAATGCTAACACTAACAACTCGTTCCGCCTCGTGATTGGGACTATGATATAAGTAAGTTTAAGTTATTATTTATATAATAAAAAACAATTATCATAGAGAATTTTTTCCTTTTCGTGATATGAATAAAATAATGAAGTAATGTTTTCTAGTTAGTAGAGTACGAATACTAGAAAATTTTTGTTGTTATTTGAATAATTTAGTGTTAAATTTTAAGTAGGGAAAAATTTAAAATTCTATTTTAGTTAGGTTGGTGCGCGGCGGTAACTATAACAATAATACTAATGCAGGAGTTTTCAACTTCAACATCAACAATGGTGGTGGCAACAACAAAAACTCGTTCCGCCTCGTGATGATGACTATGATATAAGTAAGTTTAAGTTATTATAAATATAATAAAAAACAAATATCATAGAAAGTTTTTTCCTTTTCGTTGTACGAATAAAACAATGAAGTAATGTTTTTCTAGTTAGTAGAGTACGAATACTAGAAAAATAATTTTGGAGGGCGACTATATGGGTGATTTAGAAGCATTAGTTATTTATAAACAATATGTTGAACTTATTTATTATACTCTTTCAATACTTCTTAAGTATCCTAAGAGTGAAAGATTTTCTTTAGCTCAAGATATTAAAAATGCTACTTATGATGGACTTAAGGATATTATTTATGCTCAGAAAGAATATGATAAGAAGAAAAGATTATCTTACTTAAATGAGCTTGATGCTAATCTTAAGATTATTAAAGTATTAATTAGAGTTTCTCATAAGAAGAAATATATTAATTCTAAAAATTATATGGTTTGGAGTAAGAAACTTACTAATATTTCTAATCTTAATGGAGGTTGGATTAGATCATGCCTCACACGATAAGAAATGAGTTTGATAAGCATTTAACTATTGAAGCATTACTTGATGCTCATGATAGAGCTAGTAAGACGAAGAGGTATTCTCGTGAAGTATTAAAGTTTGATATAGATTTAGAAACTAATATAGTTAATCTTTATAAGAAGTTAAAAAATGGTACTTATAAGATGGGGAATTATAGAACTTTTAAAATATATGAACCTAAGGAAAGGGTTATTAGGGCTTTACCTTATGTTGATAGAATAGTTCATCAGTGGTATATTTATGAGTTTATTAAACCTTATGTTGTGCCTCGTTTTATTAATGATTCTTATGCTTGTATTGAAGGAAGAGGTACTCATAAGGCTGTTGATAAAGCTCAAGAGTATATGCAACGTATGAAGAATAAATATGGTACTTATTACATTGTTAAATGTGATATTAAGGGCTTTTTTTATAATATAGATAAAGATGTTTTGTTTGATATATTAAAGAAGTTTATTAAAGATGAGAAACTTTTAGATTTGACTTATGAATTTATATATAATGATGGAGAAAAAGTAGGACTTCCTATTGGTAATTATACTTCTCAGTTTTTTGCAAATATCTATATGAATGAGTTGGATCACTATGTCAAAGATGATTTACATATTAAATATTATGTAAGATATATGGATGATTTTATTATGTTTGTTAAAACTAAAGAAGAAGCGAAGGCTTTACTTTTAGAGATATCTAATTATGTTAATAAAAGATTACATTTAGAGCTTAATAGTAAAAGTAGATATTATCCTAATAAGATGGGACTTGATTTTTGTGGTTTTAGAATATATGAGAGTTATAGATTACTTAGGAAGAGGAGTATTAAGAAAATTAAACGAAAGGTAAGACGTTGGAATATGCTTTATGAAAGAGGTCTTCTTGATTTAGATAAGACTACTTTAGAATGGAATTCTTGGTTAGGACATAGTTCTCATGGGAAATGTTATAAGTTACAAATGGATATTTATAATAAAATAATTTTTAAAGAATATTTGAAAAAACCTTATGAAGAGACTTATGGAAAAGGTACAATTAATTAAAATAATAGAAGGATAAGATAATGGGTGTTATAGTAAATATAATGATGATTATATTTCTATAGTTATTTAAAATTTTAAAAATATATTGACAATTAGTTGCATATAATGTTATAGTATGTATGCTGATTTAAATTGGTTTTGCCTTGGGCAAAACTTTATTTAAAAGTAAAAATGATACACCTGGATATGTGTAAAGAAAGGAGTTAATGATTACAATGCCTACAGTAAATCAATTAGTTCGTAAAGGTAGAGGAAGTAAGACTCGTAAGAG
>CALVYX010000095.1 GCA_944372315.1 uncultured Bacilli bacterium | reverse complement strand
CAAGAAGAATATGAATCTCAATTAAAACAAGAAGAAGAGGATTGGTTATCTCAATTAGTAGAGTTAGAAAATGGGGAAAAAGAATTAAAGAATATTGTAACCAATCTACAGGTAGTGGGAATAGGAGATTCGGTTATGTTGGGAGCAGTTGATAATTTATATCAAACATTTCCTAATAGTTATTTTGATGCGAAAGTATCTCGCTCTATTTGGGTTGCAGGAGAATTATTACAAGATTTAAAAAATAAGAATATGCTAGGGGATCCTATTGTGATAAATTTAGGAGCAAATGGAGATTGTAGTTATTCATGTAAAGTAGAAATTATGAAAAAATGCCAAGGTCATAAAGTATTTTGGTTAAATGTTACTAATGATGCTGAAGTTCATTTTAATGATAACTTATTATCTTTTGCGTCTAAATATGATAATTTATATGTAATTGATTGGGAATCAATTTCTAAGGGCCATTCTGAGTACTTTTATGCGGATGGAATTCATTTAACTGAAACTGGAAAAGTAGCATATACAAAAACAATTTATGATGCTATATATAAGGTATATTTAGATGAATACAATGAAAAGAAAAGTGAAATTATTCATCGACACGAGGAAGAATTAAAAAATAAAATAACTTTCTTTGGAAATGATATTTTGCTAGGAGCTTTTGATGATATTAAAAATGATTATTCTGATGCTAATTTTATAATAGATAAAAAATTTAGTTATAAAACATTAAAAAGTAAAATAGAAGCAATGAAAAGCGATAATTCATTAACTAATAAAATAGTTTTTGCTTTTGATAGTACTGTGAAATTAACTAAAGAACAATATCTTGAATTAATAAAATTATGCGATGATTCTCAAATATATATTATATTAATTAATAAAGACGATATTAATAATTTTTCTGATATTAATGATAACAATGTTACTATTATTGATTTTTATACTGAAATAAAAAAACATAGCGAGTATATAATGGCTGATAAAGTTCATTTAACCGAAGAAGGAAATAAGGCTTTAAGTAATATATTAATAAATAATATAAAATAAACTATGTACAATAATTTATTCTTGATTTTAGAATTTAGACAAAATATCAAAAAAATGTGATAGTTAATGATATAATAAAAATAGAGGTGAGATGCAGTGAATCAAAGTGATAATAGGAAAGCCATATCATTAAGTAGATTTGTGGGAGAATTTTTAATTTATTCAATTGTAGTAGCAGTTTTATTAGATTTTATTCAATCTTTTGTAACAGAGTTAATTCAAAACAGTATTACTAATAGTATTGTTTTATTAGTAGTATCTTTAATTATTAATGTTATCTTTTTATGGATAACGTACGTTTTTATATTTAAATTAATTTTTAAGAAGTATAAAGTGAAGGCTAGTGAAATAGATAAATTTAAGAAAATAATGTTATTAATTCTAACTATTTCTTCGGTAGTACTGTTAATATCTAGAATCTATCAAATTTGGACTGTAGCTAAAATAGCGATAGCGTTTTTTGGGGAAAAGTTTTTCTTATATGCTTATTTTATAGAAGTAGGTGCCATTATAATATCATTAGTAATAAATGTTGCAATAGCTAATTTTTTATTTACTAAGAATGTTAACAATCCTAATAACGTTATTAATGATCAAGAGTCAGTTAACAGTGGTATCTTTAAACTAACAACAGTAATTACATTGTTTTTAATAGGTATTGTTACAATTATTTCAGGAATTTTGTTGGGAATATAAAATAGGATGGATGAGATTAATAAAAAGTTAACTGATTTATCAAAGTCTAAATTTAGAAACAGTTTTCATTTAAAAGAAAAAGATAAAGTATATATAATGGAAAAAGGAATAGATACTATAAAGAGACATGCTATTGATTTTGTAGATAAAAGATTAGCACCTAAAGTTATTTTGAATGATGGAAAGCAAACACCAATGAGGGGACATCCTGTTTTTATTGCTCAACATGCTACTGCAACTTGTTGTAGAGGATGTTTAGAAAAATGGCATAAAATAGAAAAAAATAAAGAATTAAATCAAATAGAAAGAGAATATATAGTAGATATTATTATGAAGTGGATTCATAATGAATTAGAAAGGAAGATATAATGGATTTTTTAGATTTAGTAAAAGAAAGATTTTCAGTAAGAGATTTTTTGCCAAAAGAAATTGAAAGCGATAAGTTAGATCAAATTTTATTAGCAGGTAATGTTGCACCAACAGCTCGTAATATTCAACCACAAAGAATATATGTGCTAAAAAGCAAAGAGTCATTAGATAAAATGAGAGAAATAACTAAGATGGTGTATAATGCACCAATAGTTTTATTAGTTTGTGTAGACCTTGATGAGGTTTGGAAAAATCCTTTAGAAGAAGGGTATAATACAAGTGAGATGGATGCTAGTATTGTTGGAACACATATGATGTTAGAAGCTTGAAATTTAGGTATTGCTTCCGTATGGATTAGATATTTTGATGCTAGGAAAATATCACAAGAATTTAATTTAGACCAAAATATAAGACCAATATTTTTATTACCGATAGGTTATAAAAGTGATAAAGTTACTCCTTCACCAAGTCATAATGATAAAAAGGAATTAAACGAAATTGTAGAATATTTATAAATAATTTAAATATATTATTATCTGATTTTATTGAAGCTTATATGATGTAAAAAAACACAAGTAACTCAAAAAGTTGCTTTTTTTCTGGAGCTTTGTCAATATTTTAGACACTTTTTATAGGAGGTGGAATTTTGATGTAGTTTTTCAAAGTCATTTGGAGACAAATACCCTATAGAAGAATAAATTCTAAAAGGATTATACCCTTTCTCAATGTAATCTAAAATCAATCTATAAGCATCATCAACAGTATAAACATTATAAAGATAAAGACATTTCTTTTTTGCTAATAAAGAAATCGTTTTTTTAAAATTTCATTATTTTTTTTAAGAAGCATTTTTTTCTTTAATAATTCAATTTGTTTGGTGTGAGAAAGATAATCAGAATTAAAAACGTTATGATCTTTGTTGTAAGCAGTAATCCATTTTCGACATTTTTTAATAGTAGAATGATTTTTATTAATGATAAGATTAACAAACATAGATTTAAAGTTATTATTATATTTGCGAGACATACCAACCTCTTCCTTTCTGAATATTATAACACTCCGGTGTAAAACATCTAAAAAAATGATAATATTTATTTGTTGCTTCGAAGGGAAGGGGGGTATAATATATATGAGATAAACTAAAACGGAGTGGTAAAGATGTATCGAAATAAAACTAAAGTAATTATAGCAATGATAATTATGATAGTATTTATGGCAGTAAGATATGCCTTATTATCTACTAACTTAAATATTAATGGAAGTACAGTAGTAACTTCAAATTGGCAAGTAGAGTTTAGTGATATAAGAACTGTATCACAAAGGGGAGGAGCCACTAATAAAATAACTCCTACGATAAGTAAAACTACCGCTAACTTTGAAGTAGATTTAGTGCAACCAGGAGATGAAATAATATATGAAATTGATATTACAAATTATGGAGATATTGAAGCAGAAGTAAAAGGAGCAACTTATACATCTACTGGAAGTGAAGCAATCTATGTAAGATTTGAAGGAATAAGAAAGGGAACAAGAATAGCAAGTTGTGAAGGACAAAGTACATGTCCCAAAGT
>CALVYX010000094.1 GCA_944372315.1 uncultured Bacilli bacterium | reverse complement strand
TATTCCCAATAAAAAACTAGGCTTAAAACCTAGTAAAATAATCAAAATTGGTAGCGAGAGGGGGATTCGAACCCTCGACCTATCGGGTATGAACCGATTGCTCTAGCCAACTGAGCTATCTCGCCATTTGCACGACAAAATGATTATAGCAAAATAAAATTTATTTTTCAATACTTTTCGTAAATTTTTAGACTAAAGTCCGTTTTCTAACGGATCTTTTTCTTTATCAGATATATTGGCGGTTTTAAGATACAAAACGGAAATAAAGTTGATAAATTACTTCTAAAAGCTGTTTTTGTAACTAAAATATTCCACGACTAAAATAACGCACTAAAGTCCGTTTTTTAAACTTATTTCCGTTTTTGTTTCTATGCAGATAATTATTTTTTAGTAACAAATAAAGATAAACTTTATTTGTATGAATATTTTAATTATCGATAATGTTGTCAATGATTAAAATGAACTCACATACGCTCGTCATTGACAACATCAAATATTTTATAGAATAAATCTTCACCATATACAACATTGAATGCATCTTTAGGTGTATTTCCATCTAATGATTTAATTGGTGTATTAAGCAATGTTATATTTTTGTTTAATACATCTTTTTTAGATAAATGATCAATGGATTTTCCTTTAGGGAAAAACTTTCTTATTTGCTTATTTATATTTTCAACATTAGGTTTTTGATTTGATACATAAGGATCACAAAAGAATAATTTACATCTTTCTTCACCAGTAATTTTAGAAAAACATATACCTTCAACATCAGAAAAGCAGGGCTCTCTATCAGTTAAAATTACTGGAATTAATTCGATAAAATTTTCTGTTCCAATTTTTTCTTCTAACTCATCAAAGAATTTAACAACCTTAGTCGTGTTAGGATTGCTTATGATATCTAATAAAGTAAAGTGGACTTTTGGAAGTATAAATGATAAAATATTTTTACTATCTGTTTTGATGGCACCTAGAAAATCTAGTTGCCATACATTAATTCTTGGGTTTTTATGAATGTATGACAGATAGTTTAGATAGGTATGACCAGTTCTATCAATCTCATTGTTAGAATAGTCATACTTTTTATTATGTTTTCTTTTTTTATATTTAACTGCATAAGGTAAATCAATTCTTTTAGTAGTAAGATATCCTTTATTAATATATCTATATAAAGTAGTAATTGATTTATCAATTTTATCATTATTCTCAATTTTAATTTGATATATAGATTTGTCTTCATCAATACCTTTTCTAGAATTAATAAGATTAGCATCAGCTTTTCTTTGAGCAGTTTTGGCATCATATTTTAGTTTAACATGAGTACATTTAGATGAATATCTATATTTGCATTTAGTACAAACTAAAGGCCATCTATTAAGTTTTGGACACTTTGATATAGTGCTATTTGAATAATCAATTGGTATTCTGTTTCTTCTAACTTCTTTAGAAATACTTCTAGGATCAAGTTCTAATCTTTCTGCAATTTCAATTAATTTGTCATTATGAGCAATGCCTGAACTTATTACTTTTCTTTGTTCAAAATTTATATGTTTCCATGTTTTCATTTTCAATTCCTCCTTATAACTGCATAGAAACACCTTGTATTATACTATAATCAGACTTATTTCCTTTTTTATTAAAAAAACGGACTTCCAAATGAAAATTAGCGTTTTTCAATACTTTTTTTATTTTATTGTATACAAATTCAAAAAAATTATGTATAATATTACCTACCAAAGGAGTGAAATATGAAACAATATTATACAGCAAATATTAATGGTTTAAAAATTAAAAGTCTTGAACCCAACGAAGAAAATATTCAAAGAATAAGTTTTGAATCTATAATAATTAAAAAAGATGTAATTTACTATAGAGCAAGAGCAGGTAGATTGATTGAAGCAAATAATGGCTATCCTACCAACACACTATATGAAGCTGAAGATTGGTTAGAAGATTTAGCAAAGAAAAAATATTATAATGAAGAATTATTAAAACAACAGATTGTTCGATACATTGATGAAAATAGTTTAAAGCCTATAGAAGTTACAAAAGAACAGGAAAAGATCTTAAAAAAGGAAAGAAAAAGTAGAAAATAAAAAAATGCAAAGAAATTTTTGCATTTTTTTATTTATAATTAGAGACATAAGACTCTATATTATATATTTTTGTCGGTGTATCTTTTGTAAATATATATTTACCATTACTATATACAATATTGTCAAAATACTTTGAAAACTCTTTATCCATCACTAACTTAGTATTACATAATTTATCTTTGCATTTGTCATCTACTACTTCATTATACATACCTTTAGTAGTAATTACACGAAGACCATATAATTCATTTGGAACTTCTTCAGATACAGATAAATAATCAATATTATCACCTTTTAACACTTGATTCCTATTACTCCTAAAAATGGATAGAATAACTCCCATATAATCCAATCTATTAAATATTACTTCTGTATCTTCACTTTGTAATAAATTTAATGAACTTGGATATCCATAATTTGTATATATATTAATATTACCTTTGTTATCAATTAATAATTTATTAGAAGATAATAGCGAACTATCTAAATTCAATTCTTTAGCTTCTACATCATAAAAATAAATATATGGATATTTCTTATTAACCTCTTCTAAATTAGATAAATCCATTTGATAATACTCTAATATTTCACTTTCATAAGGAACGAAATTTTTAGTTACATCATAAAGTTGTTTTTCATTATCATAAATAATCTGATTACTATCATAAAAGTTTTCAAATTCTATATCCAAATCTATTTTTCTACAGTTGTGACCATTTTCAAAAGTATTTCCAAACTTTACTTCATATAGATCTCCAGTATCAGTTAATAAGTATTCATCATCAAGATAAATAATTGTTTCATTCTTTGCATAACAACTAAAAGTAGATTCTGTTATATTATTATTACTTAAAAATTCTATAAACAAATTATCCTCTTTATCGCTATTGTTATTATCATTTCCTGCATCATAGTCATATTTTATCCAAATAACTGCAGCAAAACAAACTAGTACTATTATATATACATAAAATTTAATATTTGTCTTCAACTTATCACCCGCATATTCAGTACTTATTATATCATAAAAATCTTTTTTCTAAAAATATTTCAAATATATATAAAATATGTTATACTTAAAAAGTACTTGCCGATATAGTTTAGTGGTAAAACAGATCCTTGGTAAGGATCAGCGGACAGTTCAATTCTGTCTTTCGGCACCATAAAAAATGATTCGAACCATTAGGGTTCGTTTTTTTCTTTTCCATATTTATCATAATCATATATCATTAAAAAATTAAATTTGCTTTACGACATTTTAAATTAATGATAAAATAAAACTGCGAAAAGAGGTAATTACTAATGACTGAACAAGAAGTTAAATTAGAAGAGTATAAAATGTTAAGAGATGAAATTCAAAATTGCATCGAAAGAGATAATACTCTAGTAACTTTTATGGTTACTGCTGTTTCTACTATATTAACATTTGCTATTACTGCAAACTTACAAGTACCATTTTTATTTTTAATATCATTTTGTATCATTATTCCATTTACAGGAAGAATATCTCATTATAAAACAAACGTATCTAGAATTAGCGCCTATTTAATAGTCTTTTTAGAACCTTATATAGATATAAAATATGAAACAAGAAATTCTCAAGTTAAATCTGTAAAAAGTAAATATTCTCGATTTTTAGTAGCAATGCGTAATTATGTAGGATTTCTACTTGGAGTTTTATCTTATCTTGTTTATTTAGTTGAATACCAAAATAAAATAGGCTTTACTAATGGATGGGATATTTTATTTGGAATACTCCCAATATTTTTATTAGTTATTATATTCTTTTTAGATAAGAAAATAGATAGTGTCCCTAAAGAAAAATCTATGTGGATCAAAAATTGGGAAAATTTAAAAGAAAAAAATACAAAAAGTTAACACTGGGAAAAATTTACTCCCTAGAATAATAAAAAACAAAACGAACCAATTTGGTTCGTTTTTATATATTATTTGATAATTACTTATTTAAAATTGCATCAATAGGTTTTATTTTGGTTATTCTATTAATGGAAATAGATGTAATTAATAAAGCGATAGCTATAGTATATATTAGCATTATAATAGGTACTAATGGATGAGTTACTATACCATTTAAAGTATAATATAAATTGCTAAATAATTCTTTATTTAAAATATTACAGGTAACAAACCATCCTATGATAGATATAATCCATGATAGTATTCCTATAATTAAAGATTCATATCCAAATATTTTAATAATATCTCCTCTACTAGCACCAATTGCTCTTAATATACCTATTTCTTTTTTGCAATAGGAAATAGATACTGATATAAAATTAGAAAACAATAATAAAGTAAACAAGACAAACACAATACTTAATACTAAAAATACAATATCTAAAACTTCATAGTAAGAAATAACTTCCATTAATTTATTAGATACATCAACGGATACATCATAACTATAATAAACTCCAGGTGAAATTTTATTATTGTTAGATAGATAATTATTATATATTAATTGATTGAAAGATTTTGTTAAATTAGTCCTATTATCATCAAATATCCTAACAGAATATAATTTTTTTAATATTGGATTATAATTATTAGTATAAAGATAACTAATATAATTATTATTATCTAAAGATATACCAACTACTTCCACTTTTTTATTTTCAATAGAAAAATCTTGTAAATATATTGATACATATAATTCTATTTTATTATTAGTTAAATATCTTGCTGTAAAATCTTGTAATAATCTATCATAAGTACTATTACTATGTTCTAGCAAATATTTATTAAACTCACTATCGAAATTAACATCAAAATTCATTAAAGCCTCACTAGATAACACTACTTCATCTTCATCTAACGAACCAATATTCCTAATACCTTCTTTAGTTATGATATTTATTTCATCTTGTAAAAAATTAAATTTAGTGTCTAATCCGTATAAAGATTTATTCCCTTCTTGATTATTAATAATTACATAATCCAGAATAGTTTCTTTATCACTTCTTAATATAGCATTATCTACAAAACCTTTAACATAAATATCATTCGCCTTATTTACATAATTCTCGATAAAAAATATACCTAACTCTTTATCTTCAAAAACGCCACTTTCTTTAGCACTAACAAATAAACTATTATCATCATCGATGATTCCTGTAATAACAACTTCATTATCACCTAATTTTATTTTTTCATTATTACTAACTAATTCTAAATAACTTCCAGGAAAATATAAATTATCGTTAGAAGTTTTAATTCCAAATTTGATTGCATAATCAGCAAAGTACTTATGAACTACTACTTCATTACTTCCTTGTGGTGCTCTACCAATCAATTTTCCCAAGATTCTTTCATCTTTTATCTCTACAAACCTAAAATAATTAATACCTTTACCATAATAATCTGACTTAATATTATTCTCACCAAATTCAAATTGTAAGAATTTATTATTGTCATACAATAAATAAATGGGATTTACTAAAGAAGAAGTTAAATTATGAATATTCATTAAATCATTATGATTAAGTTCTAAATTATCAACTGCTCCATTATTTCCTATTTTAGTATTAAAAACATTATACATATAGTTATTATTATCTTCCATTGTATTTACAATTAGCATATTCCTATCAAATAATACACAGTTAACTGTTAATCCTACAAAAATTAATGAAATTGCAGTAAGAAGAACTGTCATAAATAATTTAATAGGTTTTCTCTTAAAACTAGTAATTGCCATTTTCAAAGCATAGGATGTAGGTAATTTTGATTTTTTTAATTCTAACTCTTCTATTCTTTGGCTAACTTTATTATTAGAATCTGATAATACTTTGCCATCTTCTATTTCAATAATTCGGGATGCATATTTTTTAGCAGTATTCGTATCATGTGACACTACAATAACTAATCGTTCTTTACTTATTTCTTTTAAAATACGAAATATTTGTTCACTCGAATTTTTATCTAGGTTCCCTGTTGGTTCATCTGCTAAAATGATTTTTGGATTTTTCATAAGTGCTCTTGCTATTGCAACCCGTTGTTTTTGACCACCCGATAATTCATTCATTCTTCTAGTGCCTAAATTACTTAACTCCAACTTGTCTAATAGCTGATCTATTTCTTCTTTCGATAATTTTTCCCCTTGAAGTCTTAAAGAAAGCTCAATATTTTCATAAACATCATATTGTTCTAAAATATTAAATTCTTGGAAAACAAAACCTATATAAGTATTACGATATGAATCAAATTGACTTTGAGTAAAAGAAGTAATATCTTTTTCGTTTATTAAAATTTTACCACTAGTAAGGGTATCTAATCCACCTAATAAATTAAGTAATGTAGATTTACCACTTCCACTTTTACCAATAATAAAAACCATACCTTTATTATTAAACTTTAAATTAATATTATTCAGCGCTACAGTAGAAGAAGATTTTTTAGATTTATATATTTTTATTACATTCTTTAATTCGATCATACTCTCACCTACTATAATCAGTATATCATAATTATAATGGATTTAAGTAATAAAAAAAGAATCTTTATCTAATATGTGTAATTTTTAATTTTTTATACTTTTATCAAGCAAAAATTTTTATTTTATAAAAAATTCGACAAATTTTTCGTATATTTTCTTATCAATAAGGAACACTATAATTAGAAAGGAGGAAAATCAAGTGTTTAAAAGTTTCGGTAAATTTTTAATGATTCTATTACTTGCTATTTTTATAATTCCTATTGTTAATGTTGAAGCTAAAGATAATACTATTACAGTAAATAATCAACAAGAGTTAAAAAATGCACTAGCTAATGACGAAATTTCTACCATTATATTAGGACAAAATATTGAAACAACTGAGAAAATTAATATAATGAGACCAGTAACTATTGATGGTAATCATAAAACTATAAGATACACAGGAACTTTTGGAAGTAGTCAAAGTAGTGACAACACTGTTTGGGGTGGAATTTATGTTTTACAAGTATATAGAACGAGTGCAACCATTAGAAATATTAAATTAACTGGTGGTAATGCTGCATTATTAATCAATGGTTCTACTGTAAAACTAGAAGGTACTATTGACGTATCAGGTAATGGATTTGGAGGAATCGAATTAGGAAAAGGTTCTGATGTCACTGAACAATCTCGTTTGGTTTTAGATGACAATACTAATATAATTAATACTACAGAATCTAGCGATAAACCATCTATTTGGGTACCAGATGATACCAATGATGCTGTTATTGAAAAAGATGGTGTTGAACAAAAATTACCAGCTGGTGAAGAATTATCAATAGACGAAGTTCAAGACTTATTCCAAACACAAGATAACCCTAGTACTAATGATCCAATAATAACATATGCAATTTTAGGAATACTAGGATTCACTGGTGTTTTATATACTTACAAAAAATTACTACATGCATAAAAGAAACTTAAGAACGAGTTTCTTTTTTTATTAATTTAGCATGTAATACTAACCTATTACCATTATTATCTTTACAAGTAGATAATGTTAAAATTCGATCACTAATATTAAGAGAAGTATCAAATTCTATCATGCTACGATCCATAATAACATCTAAAAACTCTAAAAAAGCTACATCACTAGGAAAAGCACTTGTTATATAGTAACTTTCTTTAGGAATAATATAAACACTAAATATTTGGAATATCATATTGTGCATAGGAGTAGAAATTTTAATAATATGATTATCTTTGTTATCAAACCAAGTTTTACCCAAAATCTTATTTAAACTACCAAACATTGTATTATCAAGTCTAGCATGCCCATAAATAATTGTATTTTGATTTAAATTATCTAGATTATTTCTAAAATCAGAAAAAATCCATCCCGCTTGGTTATAACTTTTATCAAAAGAATGATCAAGATAAAAAACATTATCACTGGATTGGACAATTGGATAATCAATATTAGTGCCTGTAACATTAATCCACCCAACAGTATCATCATTTTGTTTTAATAAATCTATAAAATCAATTTGTAAAAAAGGTGTATTTTGATAATCCCAATAAGAATCATTTCTATCACTAGGAGGATTATAGAGTTCTTGATTAGTAGAAACTATCTCTTCTTTATATTCTTCTCTATTAACATTATCAATAATTTTATTCGTTTCAGTATTATCATTATACCATATTAAACTTTTAGAAATTGATAGTGCAATAACCATTGAAAAAATAACTGACAAGATATAAATACTACACTTTTTAATTAATCTTTTAGACATTTCATCAACTCCAATAGCCTTCTCTTTACTATTTTGCCTAAAAGATCCAATTTTATTCTCTATCAAAATAAAAATGACTAACTAAAAGTTAATCATTTAAATTATTTATCTAAAAACATTATATAGTATTCATCATAAGTAATATTATTTTCTTGAATATACTTAGCAATATCCTCCCCTACATATCGAAAATGCCATGCTTCATTTTTATATCCCGTAATATCTTGTTTATCCGCTGGATATCTTAAAATAAAACCATATTTATAAGCATTTTCTAACATCCAATCATATTCAGGAGAATTTCTAAATGTATTATAATCTCTTGCTGCCACATCTAAAGCAAGTCCTGTCTGATGTTCAGAATATCCTGGTAACGCTACATAATTATCTACATAATTTTGACCATATAAATTTAAATAAGTATCATATACTTCTTGCTGATTTTCGTAACTACGATAAGCAGAATTAGCTAAAATATGCATATCATCATCAAGTGCTGCATCACACATATTTTCAAAAGCTACTTGAGCTTCTTTAGATAAATACTCTTCCCCTTTGGAACAACTAGATTTAATTTGAACAATATTATTGGGTTCAAAACTTTCATCTAATTTATTATATTTATTAGCTAAAACAGTTGTACTAAATTCAGTTATGATATTAGGATCATCATAAAATTCTTTATCAAGTCCAATATTAACATATAACACTGCTTCTTCATAATCACCATAATAATAATCTATATAGCGAAATAAATTTTCACTTTTAAAATAATCAAATTCTAAATATTTAGAAATATCTTCGATTACTTCATGATCATATAATTCCTCTACTACATCATCACTTACTTTTTCGTTAATTAAATTAATATCCGATTTACTATATCCTTTACTTATCAAATTATTAATTCGCCTAATAAAATTCTTTTTTTCATAATAATCTATAGTTAAATAACTATCAACATTATTCTTTTCAAAATCACTACTCTTTAGAGCTTCTTCTAGGGTTTTACTATAGTTATTATTTAATACTTTATCCTTAATTCCTGTAGAAACTATTTTAAACACTGAACCTATTCCATAACCTTGACTAACTATCTGACCAGTGACAAAGCAAGGATAAGCTAATATAATCACTAATACTATTGGTATGATAATCCATATTTTTTTTAGTTTTCTTTTTTTCATCTTTGCACCTCTATTATACTAGAATTAGTATAACATGAACCGCTAAAGATGGAAACATTATTTTGCAAAAATCAAATAAATTTTTGTTAATATTCTTTGTAATAATGGCGCACGATATTTACTTTTAGGACTCTTACTTTCTACTGCCTCAATTATTTTAACTACTATAGAATCTATTTTCTTTTTTTCACTGATCTGAAACATTTTATTTAAATCATAATATATTTTATTTTTATAATGATAAAATACGGAATCTTTTGTAATATTCTTATCAACCTCATCAATCATTACTTGATTAAAACCTGTTTTATATGTACCTGGTTCAATTAATACAACTTTAACTTTAGATTTTAATGTTTTTAATTCCTTTCTTAAAGAAGTAGCCATACTACTAATAGCTGCTTTACTAGAACAGTAACTTCCTAAAAATTGAATAGGAAAAATTCCTGCTAATGATGAAATAATTATCAGTTTACCTTCTTTATTATTTTTTATCATTCTATTTCCTACTCTTCTTACAATATCATATGACGAAAAATAATTCACTTCAAAATTTCTTCTAATATCATCCATATCTAAATCTAAAACAGAACCACCTACACCAATCCCCGCATTATTAATTAAAACATCAATATCTAAATTATTTAATATTTTTCTATCTTCATTATCAGTAATATCTAATTTAAATACCATTATTTTTAATCCAAGAGCATCCACTTTTTCTTTTAAATTATGTGCCTCTTCCTTAGTATGAGTTGTCATATAAACAAAATGACCTCTACTAGATAAAGTAATCCCTGTTAAAAAAGCAATCCCAGAAGATGATCCCGTAATTAATATTTTCATTTTATCACCATTATTAATATGATCAAAAAAGAGACGTTTTAGTCTCTTTTTCTTAACGTTTATAAAATTTATTTTTTAATAGTAAGCAAAATGTAATTGAACTATAGCGGCTTCATTTTTTAGTTCGTCATAATCATATAATTTGCGATTTTGTAAGTTTTTATTTAGTGTAGAAGTTGCAAGAAATAAGGAGTGTAGTGATCAAAATCGCATTATATATATAAATTTTAGTTGTATACAATCTTCATTGTATTACCTACTTATAATACATCACCTTCCTTTCATGTTTTAAGTATATAAAACTAATGTGAAGTATACGCAAATATTTTGTGAAAATTTCATGAAAAAAAAGAATATTATAAATATTCCTTTAAATTTTCAATATTTTCTTTTTGAAAAGATAAAACTTCTTTAGCTAACTTTAAAACATCTTTATCCGCTTTCTCTTCATATTTATGGATTCCTTTTTCTATTTCTACTACCCCCATAGTGTTTCCTCTTATTAACATATCAGCAATTTTACTGTCGCTATTATCCTTCATAACTTCCATTTTCATTTCCATAGAAGAACCCATTTTGGCCATTAGCCCCAAATCCTCTAATTCGGTTTTATACTTTTTATCTAACTTCTTAGTATCTTTTTGAAAAGAACAATATTTCTTTTTCATCTCTTCTATTACACTAATTATTTTATTATTTTTACCTTCTAAATCTTCCAATAATTTATTACAACTATAATCCCCCATATTCACAACTTCATAAATACTTTTCAAAAACTCCTTATTATTCATAATATATTTCCCTCCAAACATATTATGAATCCAAAACAAAATCTTTATACTATTTCTTTTCAATTAAAAAAGTAATTAACTCTAAAGGATTAGCATCATTATAAATGATATCATATATCAAATCAATAATTGGCATATCTACTTCTTTATTTCTTAATAACTTATGAATAGACTTCAATGTATATAGACCTTCAATAGTCGTAGTATTTATATACTCATTAATTTTATCTTTTGAAGTATTATTTCCAATTAAGTACCCTAATTTAAAATTTCTACTTTTAGTACTAGTGGCAGTTAACAATAAATCTCCAAATCCTGCAAAAGATAAGATTGTATTTTTATTACCTCCTAAAGCATCGATAAGTGATCTAATATCATGAAGAGACTCTGTAATAAACATAGCTTGAGTTGATTCAGGATACCCCATTCCATGAATCATTCCCGCAGCAATTGCAATAACATTTTTAATTGAGCCACATATTTCTACGCCAATAATATCATCCGTTGTACGTAATTTTAATAAATCATTTTGTAATGTAGCTTTTATTATTGCTTCAGTTTCGGGATTATTAGTAGCAAGACTCAATCCAACCGGATTCATATTAGCTATATCAGTAGCAAAAGAAGGTCCTGATATTACTGCTAATTTATCAGTCTTAATATGTCTTGATACGATATCATGTACAAAAGTACAACTTTCTCTTTCTATTCCTTTTGAAGCAATACAAATGTGTTGATTATCTTTTATTTTAGTAGATAATTCTAGGCTTACATCATCCACAAAAGCAGTTGGCACTGCTATTACTATTAAATTAGCCTCACTAACAGCGAACTCTAAATCAGTAGTAATTATAATATTATTAGGTATTTCTATATTAGGTAATACCTTAGGGTTCCCTTGATTTTTATCTATATACTCTTTTTCTTCTTTAAATTTTGTCCATAAAACAATATTATTGGTATTACGATTAAACATTAATGATAAGGCTAAACCGTAAGCACCTGTTCCTAAAATTGTAACTTTCATGTCATTCACCATCCTATATCATTGTAGCAAATAAAAAAGAAAAAGTCTAAACTTTTTCTATTGGCTACCAAATGGCTCTAAATTAAATTCTGGATACACAAAATTATTTACTGCTGAATTAGTTGATATCTTAATACTTTTTACTATTCTTAATAACTCATCTTCCATCTCATCAAATACACTTAAAGATGTAAAATTGAATTCTAATACTAAAGTTGTATTATCGATATTTAGTAGATAGATAACAAAATATCCCAAATCACTAGATCCAACAATTTCATAAAGAGAAGTATTTAATTCATTATAAGAATCTACTTTAATACCTAATTCGTTCCATTTCAAAGTAATTTCATCAAAATTATTTATAATATCACTATAATTATCTTCCACCGTATATAATACTCCATTAAGTTTGTTCCCGGTTAAGAATAACATATTATCCTTATATTCGTGATCAACATTATCGGAAGTTTCTATTAAAAAATTATTATATAAAACATCCACATAACTTATTTTCTCTTCCTCATTATTGTCATTTTTTTGTCCCTCATGAAAATAAACTAAATAAGCAATAACTCCTATTAAAGCAAGAATAATTATAATTAAAAATATATTAACACTATGTGATTTTTTCTCTAGTCCTGGCTGATAAAAAATATCGCTATCATCATTTTGGTCTCGTTTATTTACTCTATTCATAGTTTGAGTATTATCTATATTCTCTTTTTCAACTTTCGCTCCACAATAATTACAAAATAATTCTCCTTCTTTGATTTCTCGATTACATCTTTGACACTTCATATGTTATAACTCCTTCTATTCAATAATAAATATATTATAACATATTATCTAAATTTAATCATCTACTAAATTACCAACTGAATTAAAAATTAATTTAACTCCTTCTTTAAATATTTCCCCTATTTTATTAGATATCTCTAATCCTATATTAGAAAAGGTATTACTATAATCTTTTTTATCTTCTACTAAATAATCATTAATATCGATTTCCTTTCCTTCTTCAATATCCTTTTCAAATTCATCGATCGCTTCTTGAGTAAGAGTAGCTTTTTTATTTAATTCATATTCATAATAACCACTACTAGAAGTAAAAAACATTACTAAAAAAATAATTACTATTGCCAACAACAATACTTTACCAAATTTATTCATTTTGTTCACCTATATAAGTAGTTAACATGTAAGTAATGGCATCAATGGTATTAGATACCTCAGTAATAGTATTATCCACTCCTCCTACTTCTATTAAAATACAACGACTAGAAAAATCTTGATTATATACTCCGTTAACTCCTGCTCCTCCTTTTTCGTAGATACCTTTACTAAGTCCAGGATATTTACTACTTATTATCTCATCTAATCTAGATATTACTTTTCTGCTTTCTTTATAATTAGGATTGTCTAATCCTAACAAAAATAAAACTTTGGCATATGTTTTCCCATCAATTGTAATAGTAGTTTTATCACGTGATATAGAATCTCTATGTAAATCAATAAAATAAATAAGAGAGGGATTATCTTCTTTTGCTTGTTCCATTAACATTTTAGTAATTTTATAGCTACTGGCATAACTCCAATTATTGATTCGAAGCAATTCTAAAATATCGCTTTCTTCTACAATTGAATTTATACCTTTCTTTTCTAATTTTTCCTGCAACATATAACTAGCTAACAAAACAGTAGGTTTTACATTATAAGCAGATAAATTTTTAGATGCATATTCTTCACTTTGATGAGTGTTAAATATATAAACAATAGGTTTAGTATTATTTTCATTAGGTTCTTCCGTTGGAATTTCTTCTTTTTCTTCATCTTCCTTTATTACCGGATCCGTAGTTACTAACTCCGTATCTTCTTCTACCTTTTTAGAATTTTTTACTAATCCACGATAATTATTTTTTAATAAATTAACTGGATTTAAAAAATCTAAATCAATAACATAACTAACAACGTTACTACTAAATCCTTTTCCTTTTATGTTATGAGACTTAGAAACTAAAGTAGACAAAAACAAATCATCTACTTTTAAATTTACTTTATCTAAAAATTGTATTGTATATATAAAAGATATAATAGCAATTAAAATAAGAAAAAAGATTTTTATTTTTTTTATAAAAGTTTTTTTCTTATCTCTTTTCTTATTCATATTATCACCTTCATATTTAATTATATTTATGAAAAGCGATAATATTGTCGTTTTGTAAGACAATAAAAAACTTACCTATTCAGGTAAGTTAACTAATGCTCCAGGCAGCTTATTAAGAATCCAATTTTTCTCCGTATCACTCTTTACTATTATTTTTGGTGTTTGATAAGCTGAAGCAAACATATTATTACTATTAGTAACTGTATCAAAAGTAGCACTTCTCATATCAATAGAAGCAAGATTGGCATCACCAAAGAACATTTGATTCATAGCAGTAACTTTTGACGTTTCGAAACTACTTATATCTAGACTAGTTAAATTTGTCATACTAGCAAACATATATTCCATAGTAATTACATTTGATGTATTAAAATTACTCAAATCTAGTGTATCAACACTACTAAAATAATAGAACATACCAGACATATCCGTAACTTTAGATGTATCAAAACTACTTATATTTAAATCTGTTATATACCTTGCAAAATAAAACATACTCGCCATCGTGGTAACATTTGATGTATCAAAATTACTTAAATCCAAACTAGTTAATCCATTAGAAGAAAACATCCAACTCATATCCGTAACTTTAGATGTATTAAAATTGCTTACATCAAGTGTCGTTAAAGAAGAACAACCTTGAAACATACCAGACATATTAGTAACATTTGATGTATCAAAATACGAAAGATCTATAGTAGTTAAACTAGACAAATTTTTAAATAAATTACTTGAATTAGCGTTAGCAGCAACTCCACCATTTGCTCCGATCATGACTTCATAAAGACCATCATTATCAGTATCTGTATACCATGCCATCACTTTACCATTTCCACTACTAGATACATCCCAACTACCTATAGCCGTATTTGGAACAGTGCTAGTATTAGTAAAATTTATACTCTCTATAGAAGATTTTGTGACAGGGCCATCTAAGAAATTAGATGTATCTGATGATACTTTTAATACTGAATACTCAACAGTTATATCTTCCTCTGGAATAGTCTGCCCATCATCTTGAATACACTCAATATTTACAATAAGCTCATTAGTCTTAATCGAAGGAATACTTGTTGCATTACGATCAAAATAAACTTCGATCGTTATTGTTTTTGTTGCACCAGCTGGCAATTTTTCACCCTTTTTAATTCCTGTTACACTATATTGCACAACCGATGAACCAGACACAGAAGCATCAATATTATTGATTATAGCATCAATACTTCCACCATTTTTCAATACCGCAGAATAAGTAATACCATCTCCTGGTTTTCTAAGATTTACATTAAATTTAATAGAAGTATCTGTAATAATAGGATCCCCATTATTACTACCTTCCCCTCTTAACTCTTCTGTTTCAATGCTCTCAAAAAATACATGCCAAGTACTAGTAATTTTACCAGTACCATTGATAGTTAACTTTGTACTAAGTGCCGCATATACTACAACCATTAATACCACTGCTATCATCATTACAATAATAATTACTTTTTTCTTATTATACATACTCTAACCTCTATCTTTCTCATCTTTTTTATCAATTAATTGATCATACAATTCCTTAGCTATTTCTTCATCATCATTTATCATTTGTTTTTGCTTTATTAATTCAGAATACATATTAATTTCTATTTTATTCATTTCTTCTTGATTATTCAAATGATTAATTTCCTTTACCAAAGTGTTTTCTAACATCTTTCATCCTTCTTCCAAGTTTCTCTAGTTTAATTGTATAATCTAGGAATATTAGTGTCAATTAAATAAAATACCAAAAATGTCAAATTGTGTATATTTTAATTCATTTTAGGATGTAAGACTCGATTAATAGAAGTCGATAATAATAAACTTAATTTATCAATCACAAAATCTATTTCTTTAGGAGTTACCATCATGTTATAACCTATAGGAGATAATACTTCATCCATTAATTGATGCATTTCTTCTTCTTTTAAATTACCTAAAAATCCTAATATTTTCTCTTTATCTTCGACTGGTAATTCTTTTACTTCTTTCTCTAAATAGTTAATACTATGAACCGGCTTCAATTTATTAGCATGGTTATTAATATTTTCTTTACTATAACTAAACTTTTTTAATAAATATTTTAACGTATCACTTACAATGGTAACAGCATCTACTACTGTTGGAATTCCAATCGCAATAACCGGAACATCTATAGTTTTATCTGATATTTCCATTCTAGTATTTCCTACTCCACTACCTGGATTAATCCCAGTATTCGTAATTTGAATTGTTCTATTCACTCGTTCTATTGAGGAGGAAGCTAAAGCATCCACTACTATTACAAAACTAGGATTTATTTCTTTTACTAATCCTTTAATAATATCTCTTGCTTCAATACCTGTATTCCCCATCACTCCTGGTACAAAAGCCGAAACATTTCTGTAACCTTTTTCTACATTTATTCCATCAAGTAAATAAAGATGTCTAGTTACTACTAGTTCATTTACTACCTTAGGTCCTAATGAATCTGGTGTAGATTTATAATTACCAAGACCAATAACTAAACAACTACTATTATTATCTATATGCATAAATTGTAATAAACTAGCTAATTCTTTGATCACAACATCCTCTACTTTTTTTCGATTGGATGTATCAGTAATATCTTTAAATCCTACAGTAATATATCGTCCCTTTTTTTTATTTAATTCTTCTATGTCTTCATCAATGATAATATCTGTAACCCTAATATCATCAATTTCTTTTTCTCTTTTAGTAATTCCTTCTATATCACTACTACCAATACTTTCAACGATTAAATCAGTTCTTATCTGGTACTTTTTTAAATCTATTTCACTCATATTATTCACCGTTTATAGTTTATACAAATAAAATTTATTTATTAAAAAAAGAAAAATATTTCTATTTTTCTTCTAACCTAACTAATTTAGCATGTAATACAACTCTTTTATTTTCGTAATAACATGAAGATAATGTTAAAACTTTATCTTCTATAGAAGGAGTTACTCCAAAATTATAAACACTTCTTGAAGTAATAGTATTTAAAAATTTAGCAAATTCTGTATCGTTAAACTTAGTTTTAATATAATATGATTCTGGTTCAATCGTATAAACACTAAATACTTGCCAGATCGAATTAAAAGATGGAGTTGATATTTTTACTACATGGTTATTAGAATTAGTATACCAAGAGGGAGAAATAACTCCTCTTAAACTACCAAACATTGTATTATCAAGACGTGAATGAGCATATAAAATATTATTTCTACCAAAACTATTAGGGTCGTTTCGATAATCTAAATATACCCATCCAGCACTATTATAACTTTTATCAAAAGAATGTGTTAAGTAGTAATCGTTATTACTAGTATGAACATAAGGATAATTAATATTAGTTCCTGCTACTTGGATCCATCCCGCTGTCTCATCATTTTTTTTCTTTAATTCATCAAAGTTAACATCTAATAAAGACATGGACATATAATACCAATAATCATTAGGAACAAAAGATGTATCTTCATTACCTGTTGCCTCTTCTTGTGGCAAATCACTAATATTAGTTATTGCTCCTTCATTAATAGTCTCTTCCACATTAGCTAATGCATATATATCCGTAATTTGATCTTCTACACTTTTATTTTCAAATTCCCATCTTACATATCGCAATATTAAAAAAGCAAGGACGCATAAAGAACACCCAAATATAGTTGACCATACTATTTTTTCTACTTTTCTCTTTTTCTTTTTTTTCTTATTATTATTTCTATTATTAATCTCTGTTCTAATTTTATAAATTCGTTCAGTATTAAAATGTTCAAAGTTATTGCTATTAGTATTTTTATCAATTAAATCCTTAAAAGTAGGAGTACTATTTTTCTTTTTTTCTTTTACCTCTTTAGACTTTGCTATACTTTCAGGAAGAGTATCATTAGTCTTTTTTACTTCTTCTTTTTTCTTAGTATTATTTATTTTGGGTAACACAGAAGTGGATGTCAGTGGTTTTATTTGTTCTTTTTTAGGATTTTCCTTTTTCTCAACTTTTGGAATATTCAAATCCTTCTTTACTTTTTTATTAAGTTTAGTTATTTGTTTAATTTCTTTAGTAAGTTCTAATAATTCAATTGTATAATCTTCATTATTATCGATTTTTTCCAATTTATTAGTTAACTCTAATACTTCGATATCCGATAAATTATCATTATTATTAATAATATTACTCATTTCAGTAGTAAGGTATAAATATTCCTCTTCATCTAAAGGATCATATTTTTTTATACTCTTTAAATATTTCTGATAGCGATCTAACTCTAATCGTTGTGTTTTACTAATGTCATCATCATATAAATTTTTCTTATTATCTAAAGACATAATAATCAACCCTTACTATTCTATTCTAGTATGATTTTATCAATTATTTTAAAATATGTAAACCTAGAATAGTAAAAAGTTCAAGTTTTTGTTGTATTTTATATGTTTTTTTGTTAGAATATATTTAGTCAAAAAAGCGAGGTGATAAAATGCCAAATATTAAAAGCGCTAAAAAAAGAGTGATAACTAGTGCAAAGAAAAGCGAAGCTAATACTGTTAAAACTTCTAGTGTTAAAACTGCAATTAAAAAATTAGAAAAAGAAGTAAAAGCTGGAAATAAAGAAGTAGTAGACGATAAATTAAATGTAGCAATCAAAAGAATTGACAAAGCTGTAAAAAGTGGTTTAATTCATAAAAATAAAGCAGCAAGACAAAAATCTAGATTAACAAAAATGAAAAATAATATGGAGTAGTTCTTTAATTACTCTTTTTTTTATGTTAAAATATATCTAAGGTGAAGATATGAAGAGAGTTTTAGTTTTTATTTTATTAATATTGTTACTCGGATGCACTTATTTATATCGAGAAGATATTGTCATCTTCTTAATAGAAAACTTTTCAGGAATTTCTAAAGATGCTTCTATTGAAACAAAAAATAAATATTTTAGAGATTACAATTTATCCTATGTTAGTACGACAGATAATTTTAAAGCTACTTCTAAAGAGGACTTAATTAATATGTATTATACTGTTATTAATTCTGGTGTAGATGAATTTACTTTTTATTGTTCTAAAACTTATCCAAGTTGCATTGATGATGTTTTATACTTAGCCAAAGATCAAACTACTCTTTCTAATATCAATAGTTTTGTACATCCTTACAATAGCTTCACCACTATCAAAACAGAGTATGATACTCTAAAACGTGTTACTTTGAAAATACAAAAAACTTATGACGATGATAAAATAGAAGCTATTAATAAAGTGGTGGATGATATAATAGAAAATGAAATCAAAGATGAAAAAGATCCTAAGGAGATAATTAAAATTGTTCATAACTATATTATAAATACTACAAAATATGATAAAGATCGAGCAGATCGTAATATCATAAAATATGAATCTAATACTGCCTATGGAGTGTTAATACAACATTATGGATTATGTGGAGGATATGCTGATGCTATGGCAATATTCTTAAATAAATATAATATCCCTAACTTTAAAGTAGTAAGTGAAAACCATATTTGGAATGCAGTATATCTAGATGGTAAATGGTATCATTTAGATTTAACTTGGGATGACCCAGTATTAACAGATGGAAGTGATACTTTAGAATATACGTTCTTCTTAATTACAACTCCTGAATTAGAAGAATTAGAAACAAACCAACATGTATTTGATAAAAAAGTATTTAAAGAATTAGCATAAAAAAATACATTCTTGATGAATGTATTTTTAATTTGTCTTAATAACATATGGATTAGAACTTGTTCCATCACCTGCACTCCATTCTACATTAGAATTCAAATTGATAACAGGTCTAATTATCGCATTACTACTAGGGAGTAAATACATTATTGAACCATTAGACCAACCTAAAAATATTTCTGTAGACCTATCTGGACCGTCGTGAAAATGATATTTAGGACTCATTGTCCAATAATAAGCATTAATATACAAATAAAAACTTGTATTATTACTATTTGAAGCTCCTGCATACATAATTTCATCAACCGTTATTAACCCGATTGGATAATCTAAAGCTTTATTTCCCTTTGTACTACTACTCGTGGTAAACAAATCATTAGTTTGAGAACAACGAAATTGTGGTCTTTTAGTATTATAGTATCTATTATATGCACCGTAGTAAGTAGTTGTTGAGCCATATCCTAATCCACTCGACAAACTTCTATCATTACAAAATCCACTATCCGCTAAATATTCCTTATAAGTTAACAAATTATTTTCGTACCAAATATCTAATTCTTCTTTTACAACACTATTATTCGTATTGGAATGAGTCGCTTCATATGTAGAAGAGCTATCTGTTCCATACATATACCCCACATAAGCATTTCCATAAGTGCTGTTATTAAATTTACTGGTCCCTATTCCAGCGTTGCTTCCTGTTGCGTCTGATGTTTCGCCTTGATAAATTAATCTAACACTTCCATCTTCATTGATTCTTATGATCCTCCAATAATAGTTAGCGAATTGCACATAATTGTTTTCTACTGCTCCACGAAAATAATAAGTTCTTTGATTATTTTCTGTATTTACATATGTATAATATAATCCTTGTCCATTCGTACTGCTACTTATTTGACTAAAGTCTATCCCACTATCACTTTGTTCATTATTATCTTCTAGTATTTGATCTTTTAATAGTATTGGCATCTTTATATTACTTTTTAATGTTGTTATTACCGGCCTTACTTTATAATTTGATGTTAAGGTTGTTGTGGATGCTATATTACTTCCATTAAAATAATATATACTACTTCCATTCTTCGTCATCATCCAAAATGGTCCTGGTATCTTTAACCAACTTGGTATATTACTTTCATTATCTGTTATCTTATCATATTCCCCTTTACTTAATAATCTTGCTGTGGTAGATGCTTCATCTCCTCCATTACTTTTTATAGCGTTCTTTATATAACTCTCTACTGTATTCTTTACAAAATATCCTATATTTGTACTACTAAATTGATTATATGTATTACTTCCACTTGTATCGAATCCTCTACTATACGTTCCATAGGTTAATACACTTCCATTACTTGATGCTCCATTTTCACTGATTAAGGTTACCATGGAGTTACCTGTTCCACTATCTTTGGTTACGTACCATTTACTTCCATCTATTAATTCTACGGAATCTCCTACTTCATATCTTAAATATTTTGATAAATCTTCTTTATTTAAGGTTGCTACTCCTCTTACATATACTTCTTCAGTTGTATCAACTAATTCTATTTTTACTTGTGTTCCTGTTATAGTGTATGTGTAGTATTTTCCATCTTCTGTTGTTGATGTTAACATTTTTTCGCTATTTGCAAGTGGCAGTTCACCATTTATTTCTATTACTTCTCCATCATAATTTTTATTACTATCATATTTAAATCCTAATAAGTTCCCTATTTCTTCCATCGTTGGTAATCTTGAATTATTCAGGGTAATTAATTCGATCCCCGGCGCTACAACTGGTCCAGGAAATAAACTAATGATATCGGAATTTATAACATCATTGACGGTATAATAAGTTCCAGGTATCAAATCACTTATAACATCAATTGTATCGCTACTTACAGTATCATTAGTTTCTATTGTATAAAAAGTCTTACCAAGCCTTGAAGATTGTGTATCAGATAATACTATGGTATCTCCTAAATTATATACTACATTCTCGACATCTAATGTAGAGTCTCCAGAATCTCCTCCTGGTGTTACTCCGTGTTCTACATAGATAAACGTTAACATTAATTCTTTTTTAGTATTACTTATATTAGTTACTCCTTCTTTGTATTTAATCGTTACTTTGGTTGTATTGGTCTCTCCTGGATTTAAGGTAGTTACTTCTTCTATTACTCCTGTGATTTCATATGTAATATTACTATTCTCATCTTCTATTACTTCGATATTATTTAACTTTGCTGGTATATTGCCTTGATTTGATAAAGTAATAGTATAAGTTATTGTTGAGATTGATGTTGGTAAATTAGCATTTAATGTTACCGTATTACTTACATAATTACTACTTACACTTGTTGCACTATTTGTTGGTGTATTTGTTACATTCGTTACTTTTACTATCCAACTTCTATCTATCTTGCAATTCCATCTAATTCTATATATTGACTTAGTGCTGCATATCCTAGACTCATGACAAATACCACTAAGCATAGTGATAATACCATGATTCTTCTTTTGGTAATGAATCTTTTTATTCTCTTCATTGATATCAACTCCGATTTATTTTATCTTATATAGATTATACCCCACTTACCCCGAACTTTACAATAACTAAAATCCCTACTTGGCAGAGTATAATATTCTATTTATATTTTATCAAATAAACCTTCTATTTTAAATACTCCTACACCCTATCATTTTCGACAAAAAAACATCTAATTAAATCATTAATTAGATGTTTATTATTATTCATCGATATCAATAAAATCATCAATTGTCATTAATCTATCATCTATTTCCTTTAATGATACTTTTTTTTCTTCTTTCATTTCCGTAATAGAAGAATCATAAGTTAAATCTTTTCTTTTTACTAATTCTACATTAGTAAATACTTCACTTATTTTTTCTTTAGAAATTATCGATCCCGTAGAATAACGATCCATGATAGCAACCTCTGTTAATTTAACCATATGAATATTACCATTTCTTAATCCAATAAACTCTTTGGAAGGTAATGTTAAAGCTGTTATTGTACGATATGGATTAGTTTTTACTTCTCTTAATAGCAATAATCCTCTCTTAGCTCGTGAAGTTTTTTCAAATTCAGAAAGTTTAACTCTTTTTGCTGTCGATCTATCAGTAATAACCGTTACATATTCCACTTCATCTTTATTAAAATTAGATACGGATACTACATAATCATCTTTCAAATTAATTGATTTTACTCCACTCGTCCTAATTCCCACTACTGGAATATCATTGATATCAAACCATAATCCGTATGATTTATTAGTTGCTATAAAAATATCATTATATAATGAAACAAATGCTGCTATAACCTCATCATCGCCTTTTAATTTCATAGCTGTTAATGGTTTAGAATATCTTACTGATTTAAACTCATTCAAAGAAGTGCGTTTGATCATTCCATTTTTAGTAGCAATGACTACATCAATATTTTGTTCAAAATTAGTTACTGGTATTACGGATACTATTTTCTCATCACTATCAAGTTTAATAATATTACTAATATGTTTTCCTAAATCTTTCCATAAACATACTGGCAAATTATGTACAGGAACATATAAATAATTACCCAAATTAGTAAACATTAAAATAGTATCTAAGGTATTCAACTCATATAAGCCTAAAACATAATCATTATCTTTTAATGTTACTTCATTAGGATTAGATGATTGATAACTTCTTAGAGATGTTCTTTTTACATATCCGTCTTTTGTTACGCAAACGATAACATCTTCTTTAGAAATCATTTCTGTTGTATCAATTTTAATATCTTCTATTTCGGCTTCAATTGTTGTTTTTCTTGGTGTGGCATATTCTTTTTTTATCTTACGTAATTCTTCTTTCATAACATTTTTTAAGACTTCTTCATTGTCTAAAATTTTCTGTAATCCTGTTACTAAAATATTTAAATTTTTTAATTCTTCTTCTAGTAATGTTACATCCGTATTCGTTAATCGATATAATTGTAAAGTAATAATAGCTTCCGCTTGGGCTTCTGTAAACTCAAATTCACGAATCAAATTATCCCTAGCATCCGTTTTATTTTTACTAGCTCTAATTACTTTAATTACTTCATCTAATATAGAAATACATTTGATTAATCCTTCTACTATATGAAGCCTTGATTTTGCATGTTCCAAATCAAACTTGGTTCTACGAAGAACTACTTCCTTTTGATGAACGATATAGGCATCTAATATTTCTAATAATCCTAATTGTTTTGGTCTTCTATTAACGATGGCAATCATATTGAAGTTATAGGATATTTGCATATCTGTATTTTTTAATAGGTAATTTAAAACCATTTCCTTATTACAGTCTTTCTTTAAATCAATACAAATACGAAGACCATCCTTATCAGATTCATCTCTTACTTCAATGATGCCATCTATTTTTTTATCTAAACGGATTTCATCAATACGACGAACTAATTGTGCTTTATTAACTTCAAATGGGATCTCGGTAATAACTAGTGCTAACTTACCTTTTCCTTCTTCAAAATTAGTACGACATTTAATAATTACTCTACCACGCCCATTAGTATAAGCTTTTTTGATTCCATCCAGTCCACATACAATGCCTCCAGTAGGAAAATCTGGTCCTTGTACTATATCCATAATAGTCTCTAATCTCGAATTAGGACTATCAATTCTTTTAATAGTGGCATCAATTACTTCTCCTAAATTATGAGTAGGAATATTAGTAGCATACCCTGCTGAAATACCAGTAGTACCATTGACTAATAGATTAGGAAATTTAGCTGGAAGTACCGTTGGTTCTAATTCTGTATCATCAAAGTTAGGAGCCATTTCTACAGTATTTCGATCTAAATCTTTTAATAATTCATTACTTATTTTAGCAAGCCGTGCTTCGGTATAACGCATAGCTGCAGGACTATCTCCATCCATAGAACCATTATTACCGTGCATATCAATATATGGAGTATTTTGTTTCCACCATTGGCTCATTCTAACCATAGCATCATAAATACTAGAGTCACCATGTGGATGGTAATTACCCATTACATTTCCTACGGTTTTAGCACTCTTACGATATGGTTTATCATAAGTATTTTTATCTTTATACATTCCAAACAAAATTCTTCTTTGTACTGGCTTAAGTCCATCTCTAACATCTGGAATAGCACGATCTTGAATAATATACTTAGAATATCTTCCAAATCGCTCCCCCATAATCTCTTCAAGTGAATATTCATAAATTTTGTTTAAGATGTCTTTCATACTATCACCTATTTTCCATAACTATAACTTAAACTGTCTAAATCACTTTCTTTATCTAATAGATAATTATAAGTATTAATATAAGTCTTATCGACATTAGTATCACATTTACCTGCAATCTCATTAATAATTTTAGCAGTAAAAATCAAATTCAAATGATTTTCATGCTCTTGTAATGATAAATCTCCTTTAGGATAATCATCTTGATAACGTAAAAATGCATCTTCTACATCCCTAGGCATAATACGTCTCATCATATTCATATATCTAAAAGTAGATTTTTCATCATCTTTAGAAAAGAAAATCTCTTCTATTTCTTTAATATCTACCCTTCCTTCTTCTAATAAATAATTAAAAGTCATACCAAATTTACTAAATTCAGTTAATCTTTCACTTAATTTCATTGTCGTTTTTTTATCCGTTATTAACATTACTACCACACTACTTTCCTAAATCTTATATTCGTCTTCTAATGAAAATTCTACATTTTCTTCAATCCACTCTTTACGTGGTTCTACACTATCCCCCATTAATACACTTACTCTTTTTTCAACTAAGGATGCATCTTCAATCGTTACTCTAATTAAACTTCTAGTCTCGGGATTCATAGTTGTCTCCGCTAATTGATCGGCATTCATTTCACCAAGACCTTTGTATCTTTGAATCTCACACTTCTTATTAGCCGATTTTTCTTTCATCTCTTCCATACTATAAGCATACTCAACTGTTTTACCATAACTTATTTTAAATAATGGTGGTAAAGCAATATAAAGTTTACCTGCTTCAATTAATGGTTTCATATAACGATAGAAAAAAGTTAAAAGTAAACATTGAATATGTGCTCCATCATCATCTGCATCGGTCATAATGATTACTTTATCATATTCACAATCATCAATCTCAAAATTAGATCCATAACCAGCCCCTACGGTATATATAATAGTGTTAATTTCTTCATTTTTAAAAATATCATCTAATTTTGCTTTTTCAGTATTGATAACTTTACCTCTTAAAGGTAAAATAGCTTGGAATTTACGATCGCGTCCTTGTTTAGCAGAACCACCAGCAGAATCCCCCTCAACCAAAAATAATTCGTTTTTCATTTTATTTCTCGTTTGAGCAGGAGTTAATTTACCAGATAAAGTACGTTCTTTTTTTCCAGTATTTTTACCTTTTCTGGCTTCTTCTCTTGCTTTTCTAGCAGCTTCTCTTGCAGTCTTACTTTTTAAAGATTTTTCAATGATATCAGTAGCAACCTTTTTATTCTCTTCTAGGAAGAATTGTAATTTTTCAGAAACTAAAGCCTCAACTGCAGTCCTTGCACTAGGGGTACCAAGTTTACCTTTCGTCTGTCCCTCAAATTGTAATAATTCTTCTGGAATTTTTAAACTTATTACTGCCGTTAATCCTTCTCTTACATCACTACCTTCAAAAGCTTTATCTTTACCTTTGATATAACCATTATTTTTAGCATAATCGTTAAATACTCTAGTTAGCGCTGTTTTAAAACCTACTTCATGCGTTCCACCATCAATCGTTTTTACATTATTAACAAACGAAACAATATTTTCATTGTAAGTATCCGTATATTGCATCGCAATATCTACTTCTATTTTATCTTTAACCCCTTCAAAAGTAATTACTTTATGTAAAACATTTTTATCATCATTTAAATAATTAACAAACTCTTCTAATCCTTTTTCATAGAAATATTTATTATCACGACCGGTCTCTTCATCTACTACTTCTATTGTTAATCCTTTAATTAAGAACGCCGACTCTTGCATTCTTTCACAAATTGTCGTAAAAGAAAAAGATGTATTAGAAAATATAGTATCATCAGGTAAAAAACGAACCGTTGTCCCTGTACGATTAGTCGTACCTATTTTCTTTAATGGGATTTTTGTCTTTCCACCATCTTCGAATCTAATATAATATTCACTTTTATCACGTTTTATTACGACTTCCATCCATTTACTTAAAGCATTAACAACACTAGCTCCTACCCCATGAAGTCCACCAGATACTTTATAACCAGAAGTTTCAAATTTACCTCCAGCATGAAGTACGGTATAAATTACTTCCGGAGTAGACATTCCGGAAGAGTGCATTCCCGTAGGAACACCACGACCATGGTCTTCTACACTTACACTATCATCTTTATGTAAAATAATTTTTATATAATCTCCAAAACCATTAATACATTCGTCGATCGAATTATCAACAATTTCCCAAACAAGATGATGTAATCCTTTTCTATCTGTTGATCCAATATACATACCAGGTCTTTTTCTTACCGCTTCTAGACCTTCTAGTATTTTTATAGAATTCTCGTCATACTTTAATGCCATACTATCATCTCCTAATACATTATAACAAATTTTATCATTAAAAAAAAGAACTATTGACTTCTTTTGACATTCTTTTAATAAAAAATACTACAGTAAATGTAGTACAATTCATATTAAATTCAATAGAATACCAAATCTCAATTAAATTATATTATTATCAAAATATAATTCAATAAAAAAGAGTAATAATTTACTCTATTTATCCAATTTCTTTGTCTTTACTACTTCATTAGTAGTTATAGGAAGCATATCAAATAGTGATAATTGTTCATATTCCTTATGAGGTTCCTCTTGTATAAAAATAGTATTTTCTGGTTGATTATTTACTAAAATAGAACGTGCATTCTGCAGCTCTTCTTTTTTACTTTGTAAATAACTAATATAATTTTGTTTTAATAAAAATACTTCTCTAAATTCTCTATAACTTGTTAATCTATCAAATAATTCTTTTTTTACTCGTGCTTGTTCTTCATGTAATCCACTTTCATAAAATCCTTCGTTTATTAAGCATTCTATATCCTTGAAACTATTAATTAAATTCAAAGTACTATTAGATAAATTACTAGTTCTATCACGTTCAGTTCGATTAATGAATTTAACAAAAGAACTATTTTTATCAGCCATAAGATTAATTAAACTCATAATACTTTGTTGATCCGTTATTTTACTACCATTAATAAGTCTAGTTTTATCAAACAATTCAAAATTATTGAAAGAACAAGTTAAAGAATTCATTCTTTCTTTATGTTTATAACCAATGAACATTTTATGTAAATTATTACCCGTATATCTAAAAATACTTTGATCAATATACTGATCAAAAAAATCACTCATATCACCAAGAGGAGTTATAATTCTATCTATATCTCTCAATAAATTCTTTTTAACTTTCTTATTACTGTTTAATCCATATGGAATATCACTATATTTATCAACTTTAGTAACTTGAACATCACCATTTTCCTTAAAGTAAACTGCATATTGATAAGTAACATAAAGTGGTTCAAACATTAATATATATTTACCTACACTATTACTTCTTTCCATAACTATCCCCCATTATTTGCCGATATTATAACATACAACATTTAGATTGTCAAACTAACTAATAAAAGGATAGTGTAAAATTATGATTAGCATATGATAATGTCTTAAGTATTAGTATTTGATTATGTCCCAAAAATACTATAGAATACATCACTTGGTGATGTGTATGAGAAAGGTAGAATTAAGAATGAAAGAAAAAATAAAATA
>CALVYX010000093.1 GCA_944372315.1 uncultured Bacilli bacterium | reverse complement strand
ACACTGCTAAAGTATCACGATCAAATAAAATCATTTTTTTATCCGTAAATACAACATAATCTTTACTATTTTTATATCCCATTAAAATAGTTTCATTATCTTCTACATATTCCTTTGTATAATCCGGTAAATCCATAGCTCCTACGTCCGTTTTAAAATCAAAATATTTAGATAATTCTTTAAATTTAATATATAAAATAACTACACTACCTACTTTATAAATATAAAAAAAAAAGGAATATATTTCAATTCCTTTTTAAAAAAAGCTCTATCTTCTAATTATTTATTTACTTTTTTAAAATATTTGTGCATCATAATTAGAAAAAATTGCTAAAAAAGAGCAAGATATTTCTTACTCTTACAACATAAATATTAGTATTTTGTTTACTTAATTATTATTTAAGGTATTAAGATAATTAACTGTAATACTATTCATAAAAACTTTATTGCCTAAAGTATCTACTAAACAAAAACTAACAGTTCCATTATAAGTTTTAAATACTTTAAAAGTATCTTTAAAAGATTTTGCATTTACAGGATAATAACCTTTATCTTGTAAAGCACCAATACCTGTAGTATTTTTTATTAAATCATCTGCTGTTTGATAATTATTTTCAAAATCATAATATATACCTTCTATTCCATCTTCATCATAGAAGTCAAATGGTATTGAACCAGTATATACTCCACCAGTTTTTAAACTTTCATTAATAACAGTCGGATGATCTTTATATATAGTAATATCTTTTATAAAGGTTAAATTTCCTAAAGTATCTTCAATACAAAAACTTACTGTACCTTCATAATCACCAAATATTGGCCAATTTCCACTATAAGAAGTATTATTTACTTCTTGATAAGCACCACCGGTTTTTAAAGCCTCAACAGTTTGATAATCATGAGCAAAATCGTAATAAATGCCTTTTATGCCATCTTCATCAGAGAAATTAAACGAAATAGAACCATAATAAACTCCATTTTCTTCAACACCGCTTATAACAGTTTCATGATCTGGCTGACTACTTATTTCATAATGGACATAATTAGTTGCCTTATTATAATTATTAGTCTCTCTTACCATTACGCTGAAAGTATATTTACCAGCTTTATCAGGTGCCGAAGATAGATCAACAGGAGTAGTACTATTTCTATCAGTATAAGTAAGAACTACTGCTCCACCAGCATATAATTGCATAGTCAAATCTTCATTATTAACTCCATAAATTTTATATGGAAGCTCTTTAGACTCACCATTTCCTTCAACAGGATTTGCTAAAGTACCAATTTCTATTTTTAAATCAGCTTTTTCAATTGTAAAGTCAGCTTGAGCCCAAGCTTCTTTATAATCTCCATCTTCATTATAATAATAAGCTGCTACAACATAATTACCAGCTTCAGTTGGAGCTTCTTTCAATAAATTAGTTTCTCCATAACTATCCTTATAATAGTTAACTAAAATTGGTTTTTCTACTTCATTCCCATCATTATCAACTATTTTTATATTGATATTATCAACTGGTTTTCCATCATATACAATATTATCTAGTCCTTCAAATACAATACTAGAATTATACTTACCAACATAAAGTTCTACCACTGTTTTATTACCATTAACTTCGTTATCTCTAACAGTAATTTTATAATGACCTTCTTCAGTTAAAATAAATTCAGTAGTAGTAGCATCATAATCAGTTAATCTTTCACCATCTTTTTCAACATAAATAGCCGCTATATTCTCATCTTTAATAGAAATATTAGCTTCATCTACACGAATTCCTGATACACTACCTTGATAATCATTATTATTAATGGTTACAATAGGCTTGTTCTTATCTATACTAAATTCTTTTGCTGTAACATTTCCCGCCGTATCAATTACTTGAGCGACATAATTGCCACTCTCTCCAATTAATTGGCCATCACTATATTCAAATGGATTACCATCTTTGGTAATAACTATTTCTTTAAAGTTATCATCAGTTCCTACAACCTCTACTGAATAATTATATCTGTCTTCATCCGTAACTTCTTCATTCGTGTTTCCATTTTTATAAATAGATATTTTAGGAGCAGTACGATCAACTTCTACATAATCTTGTCCCCCAATAAATTTGTCATAATCTTGATTTATAGATTCGCCAATATTGCCAGCCACATCAGCATAACCGTAAACTTCAAAATTCAATTTACCATCTGGAGTTGTATCATTTTTGGTTAAACTAAAGTGTACAGAATATATCCAAATAGGTTCTTCGTCTGTTCCTCTTAAAACACCATTATTAAATTCCAACTCACGATTAATACCTTCAACCTTAAGAGAAGGTTTAGTTCCTAATTGCTCTGTAAATTGAACATTTATAGTTATTTCAGTACCATCTTTTACTATATGTGAAGTTGGTAATATTCCAACAGCTTTAGCTATTGGATCTTCTGTATCAATTTCTAAAGTAATTGTCGTAGTTATACCAGCTTTATCAGTAGCAGTCAAAACATATTTACCATCTTCAGTTAATGTAAATACTTCATCAAAATTTACACCCATTACTTCATCATTT
>CALVYX010000092.1 GCA_944372315.1 uncultured Bacilli bacterium | reverse complement strand
AGGATTACATGGCATATCCGCTATATTTTCTTTATTGCTAGTTATAAGAAGAGTTTTTTTGTTCTTTCTTGCACATGCCAAACAAGCCTCACATCCAGCGTGACCTCCTCCGACAACAATAACATCAAACTTCATATTTATCACTTCCTATTTTCCAAGACAAAATTGAGTAAATAATTGATTAATCAATTCTTCTGAATAACTTTCGCCTAATATTTCTCCTAATTTTTCCCATATACGTTTGATATCTATTTCAATTAAATCAGTTGGTACTTCATTTTCTAATCCCAATTCTACGTCATTAATTATATTATAAGCTTCTTTTGCTAAAGATATTTGCCTTGCATTACTCATATAAGTATAATCACTATTATTTATCTTTTCCAAATTAAACATCTCAATTAACTTATTTTTTAATGGATCAATACCATCAACACTGACTGTATCGATATATATAACATCTTTATTCTTTAAAAGTTCAACATTTATATTAGAAATTAAATCATTTTTATTGATAACGATTAAAGATTGTTCAGGTAATTCACTAATCAATTTTTTCTCATCTTCAGTTATTTTTTCATTATTATTTAAAACCATAAGAACTAAATCAGAATTAAAAATTTCATTTCTACTACGTTCAATTCCAATTTTTTCTACTAAATCTTTTGCTTCTCTTATTCCCGCAGTATCAACAAATCTAAATAAGACTCCTGCAATACTTACCTCACCTTCAACGATATCTCTAGTTGTACCTTCAATATCGGTAACTATTGCTTTATCTTCATTTAATAATTTATTTAAAATACTACTTTTTCCTACATTAGGACGTCCCACTATTGCAACTTTTATTCCTTTTTTGATAATTTTTCCATTTTCTGATTCTACAATTATTTTATTTAATTCTTCTTTAATAGTAGATATTTCTTTTCTTATATTTTCATTCGTAATAACTTCAATATCCTCATATTCTGCATAATCTATATTTACTTCAATACTTGCTAAAAGTTCTAATAGTTTTTGTCTAAAATTACGAATAATTATGCTTACTTTTCCTTCTAATTGATTAATAGATAATTTTCTGGCTTCTTCGGTTTTAGCATCAATTAAATCCATAACAGACTCAGCTTCAATTAAATCTATTCTACCATTTAAAAAAGCTCTTTTAGTAAATTCTCCAGGTTCTGCTAATCTTGCACCGTTTAATAAAACTAATTCTAAAATTTTATTAGTAGTAGCAATTCCTCCGTGACAATTTATTTCTACTATATCTTCACAAGTATAAGTTTTAGGTGATTTCATTACACTAACTAATACTTCATCAATTACTTTATCGTTTTCAACAATATGACCATAATTAATAGTATGACTATTCACTTTAGTCAAATCTTTACCTTTAAAAATAGAGTTTGTTATAGAGATAGCATCTTTTCCACTAAGTCTTATTATAGAAATCGCACCTACTCCTAAAGCAGTAGATATAGCAGTAATAGTATCATTCATGATATCACCCCTTTTTTGCTTATATAGATTATAACATATTTATTATTTTTTCAAGTACTTCAAGAAAAAAAGAGATATTAATCTCTTGGTTTAATTACTACTGCTCTGTTTGGTTCTTCTCCAATACTTTCTGTATATACTTTATCATTATCAGATAAAATACTATGAACAATTCTTCTTTCGTATGAATTCATTGGATCTAATTTAGCTTCTATTTTAGTAGTAGCTACTTCTTTAGCTACTTTTTTAGCTATATGTTCAATATTTTTTTGATGTTTTAATTTATACTCTCCAACATCTAATAAAAATCTAAAATTATAACCTGTTTCATTATAAATATATTGTTTAGCCACAATACTAATAGCATCTAACGTTCGACCGTTTTTCCCAATTAAGATATTATTGTTATCACTATATAATGTAATACTAACATCATCATCCCTAATTTTTTGTTCAATATTTACTTCAATTCCCATTAGTTTTGTTATATTTTTTATAAATGTTTTTAATTCTTCTATTATGTCGCTTTTCTTTATTATTTCTAAATCTATTCGTTTATTTTTAAATAAACCTACTTTTTGTTCTTTTTCTTTAATCAAAATTTCTTTTTCTAAAACATTTAAATCATTTAATGCTTTTTCTAATGCTTCTTCTTTTGTTTTTCCATTATATATATATTTATCCATTTAACGCCTTACTCCTTTTAACTAATAAATTTTGTCCTATAGTGAATAAATTTGTTGTTATCCAGTAAATTCCTAATGCTGATGACATAAATAGCGACATAAATACTATTGTTAATACCATAACTTTATTAATCATACTAGATTGACCATTTATATCTGTTGCAGTTGAATTCAATTTAAATGAGAAGTAAGTTGATAATCCTACTAAAATAATAATGATTATATATATAAAATTACCATTTTGTAACCCTACTAAAGGAGTAGTTCCTAATTGAAATCCAATAAATTTTTCTTCAAAAATTGCTGGTACTCTGTTAATCGCTTCTAAAAATGCTATAAATAAAGGAATTTGTAAAAATGCATATAAACATCCAGCAACTGGGTTTATATTATATTTTTTATAAATCATCGTCATTTCTTGACTTTTTTTCATAAGAGAAGCTTGATCAGTTTTATCTTTATATTTTTTTTCTAATTTATCTAACTCTGGCTTAGCTTTACTAATTAGTTCTGATTGGATAGCTGTTTTCTTAGTAATAGGAAAAGCTATTAATCTAATTAACAAACTAGTAATAATTAATGACAATCCATAACTTTTTACAAAATTACCTATTTGAATAATTACCCAAGCTAATGGTTTTACAAAAATACTATCCCATAGTCCCTCATATCCACCTGAATTAATTTGAAAACTTTGACACGTTGGTAATTTAGAAATATCTACAATATCTTTGTATTTTTCATAAGCTTTTATTGTTTCTTCATCTTCTGGCTGACATAATATATTTTCAGTTAAACTTTGGCCTGTAACAGGATTTGTAACAGCTTTTTTACTTTCGGGATCTTTTAATACTTTTGTGCATCCTGTTGAAAATAATACTAACATAATTAATATTATTATTTTTATTTTATTATTTTTTTTCTTCATCTTTTTTCTCCTTTATGTGTGTTATTTTTCTCATTAATTCAATATATTTATCACTAACCTCGTTAAAAGTTAAATTAATGTAGTTCTTCCTTACTATTATAATATAATCTTGATTTTTTGGGTAGATATTTTTATACTTATCCACAATATTTCTTATTTGTCTTTTTATTTTATTCCTAGTTACTGCATTACCTATTTTTTTACTTACAGAAATACCAAATCTATAATTTTTTTTATTATTTATACTATAATATATAGAAAAAACATCATTCCAACATCTTTTACCATTATTTATAATTCTAGAAAAATCTTTATTTTCTTTTACTATATTTACCTTCTTCATAACACACATCTCCATAAAAAGTATATAACAAAAAAGCCACTGTTACCAGTGGAACTATTTATACAAGTTTTTTACGTCCTTTTTTTCTTCTTTTATTAATGATATCTGTTTCCATTCTAGCAAAAAATCCTTGCTTTTTAGCTTTCTTTCTATTATTTGGTTGATAAGTCCTTTTCATTCATTCCACCTCCAAACTAAAATCTACCCTATTATAATAGAGATTCATCGTATTTGTCAATTCATTTTAAAAATAGTTATTAACAAAATTCACATACTTGTGGACAATATTATTCATAGTTATTAATAAAAATTTGTGGAAAATGTGTAAAAGTCATTTTTTTCTTATTATTTATACACATTTTTTGTTGAAAACTTTGTTGATTACTTGTTGATATCTTTTTTTTACGGTTTTTACTTTATTTTTTCAACAGGATAAGTTAAAATGAATTTGTATTAATTATTCTTATTAATGGGGGGAGTGATAATGATGAATACATCTGTTTTGTGGTCCAACATTTTAGATAAAATTAAATCAGAAATAAACTCATTGTCATTCCAGACTTGGTTTGAAGAAACAGAATTATATGATATAAAAAATGGAACTGCTAGAATTATTGTTCCTTACGCCATTCATAAAAATCACATATTATTGAATTATAAAGATATGTTACAAAACTCTTTTTTAGAATTAACGGGAAAAAATATAGAAATTGAATTGCTATTAAAAGAAGATATTGAAGACGAAGTTCATGACGAAAAAAATATCCACAATAATGTGGAAAACAATAACAATAATATATATAATAACGACCACTTATATTTGAACACAAATTTGAATTCAAGATATACTTTTGATAATTTTATTGTAGGTAATAGTAATAAATTTGCTCATGCAGCAGCTCTTGCAGTTGCTGAAAATCCTGGTAAAATGTATAATCCATTATTTATTTATGGAAACAGTGGACTAGGAAAAACTCATTTAATGCACGCTATAGGTAATTATATTACTAAAAATTCTGATAAAAAAGTTTTGTATGTAACCAGCGAGCAATTTGTATCTGATTTTATAGGCATTAATAAAAAAGACGAATCTGGTACTAATTTTAGTTATGTTGACTTCTTTAAACAAAAATATAGAAATATTGATGTTTTAATAATCGATGACATTCAATATTTAGGAGGAGCTACAGAAACACAGAAAGAATTTTTCCACACTTTTAATAATCTATATGGAGATAATAAACAAATAATAATCTCTTCTGATCGCTCTCCAGATGATTTAAAAATATTAGAAGATCGTTTAAGAACAAGATTTTGTTGGGGATTACCTGTTGATATATATCCTCCAGACTTTGAACTTAGAGTTGCTATTTTGAAAAAAAGAATTGCAGGAGAAGCAATAAATAAATATATTCCAGATCAAGTAATCGAATATATGGCTTCAAATTTAGGAAGTGACATAAGAATGCTTGAAGGTTCTGTTACAAGATTAGTCGCATATTCCACAATTATGGGTGCAGAAATTGATTTAAATCTTGCAATGGAAGCATTAAAAGACTATATTAATAAAGACAAAAATGAAAAAAATGATATAAATAAAATTCAAAAAGTAGTAGCAGAATATTTTAAAATATCTATTGATGATTTAAAATCTAAAAAAAGAAATTCAAATATATCGTTTCCACGACAAATTGCTATGTACTTATGCAGAAAATTAACTGATGAATCTTTTCCTAAAATTGGAATTGAATTTGGTGGAAAAGATCATTCAACAGTAATGCATTCCTGTGAGAAAATTGAAAGAGAAATTGCAGTAAATAAAGATCTATCTAAAACTATAGAAATATTAGAAAAAGAGATTAAATAGTATATTTATCAACTATTTTTCCACAGGATAATTCAATAAAATCATTGATATATTAGAGAAAAAGTAAGTTTTCAACAATTTCCACTCTAATAATAATAAAAAGTTAATAAAGAAAGAAGGAATAAATATGAAATTAAAAATTAAAAAAGAAATATTATTAGAAAGTTTAAATAAAGTATCAAAAGCTATATCAACTAAAAATTTAATTCCTATTTTGTCTGGTATTAAATTCGAATTAAATAGTAATGGTTTAACACTAACAGCATCAGATAATGATATTACAATTCAGACATTTATACCTACTAATGAAGATATGATTATAGAAAAAGAGGGTAGTATTATTATTCAAGGTAAATATATATTAGATATTGTAAGAAAATTACCTGATGAATTTATTAATATTGAAGTAATAGATGAATTAAAAATAATTATATATACTGAAAATAGTGAATTTAATTTAAATGGTATTAATAAAAATGAATATCCTAATATTTCATTAGAAGAGAGTAAAAAAATAATATATATTAATAATAAAGTTTTTCACAGTCTTATTAATCAAACATCATTTGCTACATCAGCAGATGAATCTAGACCTGTTTTAACAGGAATAAACTTTAAAATAGTAGGAGACTTGTTAGAATGTAATGCAACTGATTCTTATCGTTTAGCTAAAAAAACAATAAAATTAGATAAAATAGCTGAAGAAAACTATAATTTTGTAGTACCAAGTAAAAATTTAATAGAATTTAATAAAATATTAGATTTTGGCGATGATGATATAGAAATGCATATATTTAATAATAAAATATTATTTAAATATAACAATTTATTGTTTCAATCTCGTTTAATAAATGGTAATTATCCTAATACATCTAATTTATGGCCAACAGATCCTATTTTAACTTTTATAGCTAATTTTGATGAATTATATAATGTTATAGATAGAGCTAGTATTTTAACTTCTGATAAAGAAAAAAATGTTGTTACTTTTGAAGTTAGTGGAGATACATTACTAGTAAAATCTTCTTCAGCTGAAATAGGTAGAGTAGAAGAAAAAATGAAAATCGAAAAAGATAATGATCAAGAAATTAAAATTTCATTTAGTGCTAAATATATGATGGATGCATTAAAATCATTTGAAACTAGTTATGCTGAGATATCTTTATTTGGTGAAATAAAACCAATTATTATTAGAGGAAAAGAAGATGATACACTTGAACAATTAGTTTTACCTATAAGAACGTATTAAAAAAAAAATTCAAAATTCGTCATATTTCGACATAATTCGACAATAAGTATAATTATAATAACCTCCGTAATTTAAATTACAAAATTTAGAAATGGGGGAAATTTTATGATATATGAAATTAATGATGAAACTATAGCATTAATACCAATTGATTCAGAAAATACGAAAGTAATAGAATTAACAACAGAATATTTAGTACCTTCTTCTACTTTTAATATTATGGAAGAAAATTGTGAATATTATGGTAGTACATATGAAGGAAGAATTAAGGCTGCTCAAAAAATATTAAATTTTAGTTATAAATTACCGCTTCTTATTGAAGAATCAGAAAAAATAATCTTTTTTCCAACAAAATCTTATACTAGTGATGATTGTTGTTGGATAAATCATAATTATGTTAAAAAAAGAGAAAAAAAGGGTAATAATACTAAAGTTATGTTTCAAAATGGTGTAGAAAAAGAATTTAACATTTCAAAACTGTCTTTTGAAAATCAACTACTTAGAGCAGGTATGTTAGATGCTATGATAACTAAAAGAATATCGAAAAAATAAAAGAGGATTACCTCTTTTTCTTTTTTATTTTCAAAATATGTGCTATAATATAGATGTATGTATAGAGGACTATGGTTATAGGTAAAGGTGGTTATATGGGCATTTTTTGGGGTTTTAAATGATTTTAACTAAAATTAGTTTAATAAATTTTAGAAATTATTCTAAATGTAGTATTAAATTAAATGATAAGGTTAATATTTTTATCGGTAATAATGCTCAAGGAAAAACTAATATTTTAGAAAGTATATATGTATTAGCCCTTACTAAATCATATCGAACCAGTTATGATGAGTTTCTTAAACGTAAAGGTAGCGACAGTTATAAAATAAAAGGAAACTTAAAAATTGGTAAATATTCAAAAGAGGTATCTATTTCAGTTCTAAATAACGATAAAAAAGTATTTATAAATGAAACAAATATAAAAAAAATATCGGATTATGTAAGTACTTTGAACGTTATTTTGTTTTCACCAGAAGATGTGGAAACAATAAAAGGTGCTCCTTCTTTAAGAAGAGATTTATTGAATATTGAAATAAGTCAGTTATATCAACAATACATAAAAAATTATAATGAATACAATAAAATATTAAAAATGCGAAATGATTATTTAAAATTAATTTATACAAATAGCATAAGCGATTATAGATATTTAGATGTACTTACTGATAATTTAATTGAAAGAGCTGCTTATATATATAAAGAAAGAATAAGTTTTATTGAAAAAATTAATAAAAATCTTACTTTAATATATAAAAATTTGACAACTACTGATAATTTAACAATTATTTATGACTCTAATATAGATATTATAGATAAATCTATTGAAGAGATAAAAGCATCATTAAAAAATAAGTATTCAACTAATTATAATAAAGAAATAATGGCTGGTATGACTTTATATGGTCCTCATAGAGACGATTATCGTTTTTTAATAAATGGTAATGATATTAAAATATATGGCTCACAAGGTCAACAAAAGATGGCAATGATTGCTTTTAAATTATCAGAAATATCGATTTTTGAAGAAGTAACGGGTACTAAACCAATTTTACTTTTAGATGATATATTTAGTGAGTTAGACAAAAAAAAGAGAAATAAAATAATTGAATATATCAAAGATAATATTCAAGTAATTATTACAGCAAATGACACTGTTGGAATAAGCAATAAATTATTAAAAAATGCAACAATTTTCAAAGTAGAAAATGGCAAAATTATAGACAAGGGTGATTATAATGAACGAAAATAAAGTATATGATTCATCTTCTATTCAAGTATTAGAAGGATTAGAAGCAGTAAGAAAAAGACCAGGTATGTATATCGGTTCTACTAGTGAAAAAGGATTACATCATTTGGTTTGGGAAATAGTAGATAACTCTATTGATGAAGCATTAGCAGGATATGCTAAAAATATTGAAGTAATTATTAATAAAGATAATTCTGTTACTGTTAAAGATGATGGAAGAGGAATACCAGTGGGTATCCATCCTAAAACAGGAAAGTCAACAGTAGAGACAATTTATACAGTACTTCATGCTGGTGGAAAATTTGGTGGTGGAGGATATAAGGTTTCTGGAGGACTTCATGGAGTGGGTGCTAGTGTTGTAAACGCTTTAAGTGAATGGTTAGAAGTAAGAGTTTATAAAGATGGAAATGTTTATTTTCAAAAGTTTGAAGATGGTGGAAAACCAGATGCAGATTTAAAAATAATTGATACTTGTTCAAAAGATAGAACAGGAACAACAGTAACATTTAAACCAGATCCAGAAATTTTTACCGAAACAACAGAATTTAATTATGAAACATTACAAACAAGATTAAGAGAATTAGCTTTTTTAAATAGAGGTCTACTTATTAGTTTGGTAGATGGTAGAGTAGATGACAGAAGTGATAAGTTTTTATACGAAGGTGGTATCACTGAATATGTACAATTGTTGAATAAAAACAAGACACCAATACATAATACTATTTTAGATATAACAGGAGAAGAAAATGATATTTCCTTAGAAGTAGCATTACAATATAATGAAAGTTTTAATTCAAGTATTTATTCTTTTGTTAATAATATTACTACTCCTGAAGGGGGAACTCATGAAGATGGTGTAAGAAGAGCACTAACTAGAATTTTAAATAAATATGCTTTAGCAAATGGAATGTTAAAAGAAAAAGATGAAGGACTAACTGGTGAAGATGTAAGAGAAGGATTAACAATGATTATTTCTCTTAAACATCCAAATCCACAATTTGAAGGTCAAACAAAAACAAAGTTGGGGAATGCTGAAGTAAGAAGCATTGCTGACAAAATATTTTCAGAATCTTTCGAAAGATTTTTATTAGAAAATCCAGATGAAGCTAAGATAATAGTTGAAAAAGCAATTACAGCTACACGTGCTAGAATTGCTGCTAAAAGAGCTCGTGAATTAACACGAAGAAAAAATGTTTTAGAAGTATCTAGTTTACCTGGAAAACTAGCTGACTGTTCCTCTAAAGATGCATCTATTTCAGAAATTTATATTGTAGAGGGAGATTCTGCTGGTGGTTCGGCAAAATCTGGTCGTGATAGTAGAACACAAGCAATTCTACCTCTAAGAGGAAAAATTCTTAATGTTGAAAAGGCTAGAACAGATAAAATATTTGCTAATAATGAGATTCGTTCTATGATAACTGCATTTGGAACTGGAATAGGGGACGAATTTGATATTTCAAAATTACGTTATCATAAAATCATTATAATGACCGATGCTGATGTAGACGGTTCACATATTCGAATTTTATTATTAACTTTCTTTTATCGCTATTTTAGACCTTTAGTTGAAGGTGGGTACATATATGCAGCTCAACCACCTTTATATAAAATTGATTATAATAAAGTTTCAAAATATGTTTATTCTGATGAAGAAAAAGATGAATATATGAAAACGATACCGGAGAGTGTTAAAGTAACAATCCAAAGATATAAAGGTTTAGGAGAAATGGACGCTGAACAATTATGGGAAACAACAATGAATATTGAAAATAGAACATTATTAAAAATAACAGTAGATGATGCTATGAAGGCAGATCAAGTTTTGTCAGAATTAATGGGTGAAGAAGTGGACCCAAGACGTGAATTTATTGAAAAAAATGCAAAATTTGTTCAGAATCTTGATATATAGGAGGGGGTTAATATGGCTGATAGTTTAAAAGATTTACATTTTTCAGAAGAAATACAACAATCATTTCTTGATTATGCAATGAGTGTAATTGTATCAAGGGCTTTACCTGATGTTAAAGACGGGTTAAAACCAGTTCAAAGACGTATTGTATATGGTATGAATGAATTAGGTGCAACAGCAAGTTCACCATACAAGAAATGTGCTCGTATTACTGGTGATGTTATGGGTAAATATCATCCACATGGAGATTCTAGTATTTATGAAGCTTTAGTAAGAATGGCACAAGATTTTTCATATAGATATGTAATTGTTGATGGCCATGGAAATTTTGGTTCAATAGATGGTGATGGTGCAGCTGCACAACGTTATACTGAAGCTAGAATGTCAAAATTAAGTATGGAATTAGTACGCGACATGAATAAAAATACTGTTGATTTTACTCCAAACTATGATGGTGAGGAAAAAGAACCAGTTGTATTACCATCTAGATATCCAAACTTATTGGTAAATGGTTCCACTGGTATTGCTGTTGGTATGGCAACTAATGTTCCTCCACATAACTTAAAGGAAGTTATTGATGCAACAGTTGCTCTTATTGATAATCCTGATCTAACAGTGTTAGATTTAATGCAATATATTAAAGGACCTGATTTTCCAACGGGAGCCATCATTCTTGGTAATAGTGGGATAAAAAAAGCGTATGAAACAGGTAAAGGAATAATAACAATTAGATCTAGAGCAACTATTGAAGAAATGCATGGTGGAAAAAGTCAAATAATTGTAACAGAAATACCATACATGGTTAATAAAGCTAATATGATTACTCGTATAGCAGAACTTGTTAGAGAAAAAGTAATAGACGGTATAACAGATTTAAGAGATGAATCAAATCGTAATGGTATTAAGATTGTTATTGAATTAAGACGTGACGCTAATCCAAATGTAGTTTTAAATAATTTATATAAACATACAACATTACAATCATCATATGGAATTAATTTTTTAGCTTTGGTAGATGGGCAACCTAGAATTTTATCCTTAAAAGATATGATTGAAAAATATATAGAACATCAAAGAGTTGTAATTATAAGAAGAACTCAATTTGATTTAGACAAAGCAAAAGCTCGAGCACATATCTTGGAAGGATTAAAAATAGCTTTAGATAATATAGATGAAATTGTACAATTATTAAAAAAATCTACCGATGATGATGAGGCATGTAAGCAATTAGAATCTAGATTTAATTTAACAGAAATTCAAGCTAAAGCTATTTTAGAGATGAGACTTAGACGTTTAACTGGACTAGAAAGAGACAAGATAGAGTCTGAGTTAAAAGAATTAGAAACTTTGATTGCCGATTTAACTGATATTTTATCAAAAGAGGAGCGTATTTTAGGTATTATCAAGACTGAATTAATAGAAATAAAAAACAAATATGGCGATGATAGAAGAACTACTATTGATTTGTCTGCAATTGATTATATAGAAGACGAGTCATTAATACCTGTTGAAGATTCAATAATAATGTTAACCAATAGAGGGTATATTAAAAGAGTTCCTGCAGATACTTATAAAATTCAAAACAGAGGAGGAGTAGGTATAAGGGGTATGGGTACAAACGAAGAAGATTTTCCAGAAAAAATTCTTGCTATGAAAACTCATGATTATATCTTATTGTTCTCTAATTACGGAAAAGTTTATAGGTTAAAAGGCTATGAAATACCTGAATTTAATCGTCAATCTAAAGGCTTACCTATTGTTAACTTATTACCAATAGAAAAAGATGAAAAAATCACATCTACTATTGTTATAAAATATGAAAATGAAGAGACTAAATATTTAGCATTTATAACAAAAAATGGATTAATAAAAAGAACTTCTTTATTAGAATTTGACAATATAAGAAATAATGGTAAAAAAGCAATTGTTTTAAAAGATGATGATGAATTAATTTCTGTTAGAAAAACAAATGGTAATAACGAAATAATTATTGGTACTAGTGATGGAAGGTTAGTGAGATTCCATGAATCAGAAGTTCGCATAATGGGTAGAAGTAGTTCAGGAGTTAAGGGAATTAATTGTGATAACTCTATTGTGGTAGGTGCAGAAGTAGTTGAAGAAGGTTCCCAAGTATTAGTAATAACAGAAAATGGGTATGGTAAGCGAACTCAAATTGAAGAATATCGTTTAACTCATAGAGGTAGTAAAGGGGTTAAAACATTAAATATTACTGATAAAAATGGAAATATAGTAACATTAAAGTCTGTAGTAGGAGATGAAGATCTTATGATTATTACTAATAATGGCATTGTAATAAGAATTGCTGTTGGACAGGTATCATTATTAAGTAGAAATACACAGGGTGTTCGCTTGATTAATTTAAAAGATGAACAAAAGGTATCTACAGCTAACACAATTGAACATGTAGAAGAAGAAATAGAAGAAAATTCATAATTTAGACTTGCAAAAATACAAAAAATATATTAATTTATATATAGCGCAATAAATATATTGGAACCAGGTCAGGATCGGAAGATAGCAGCCTTAACAATTCCTATTTATGTGCGCTATTTTTATGGAGTGATATTATGTGTGATGATGAATATTTTATGAAGTTAGCTTTAGAACAAGCTAAATTTGCTGATATAGAAGATGAAATACCTGTAGGAGCTGTAATTGTTAAAGATAATGTAGTAATAGCAGCTGCTTATAATCAAAAAGATAAAGAAAAATTAGTAACTAGACATGCAGAATTGTTAGCGATTGAAAAAGCAAGTGCAAAGCTAAATGATTGGAGATTAAATGATACAATCATTTATGTGACGTTAGAGCCTTGTCCAATGTGTGCCAGCGCTATTCAACAAGCACGAATAAATAAAGTTGTTTATGGCTGTGATTCAAATATTACGGATAACAGACAGATAATTGAACAAATATTACAAAACAAAAATTACAACCATCAAGTTATTATAGAAAATGGTATTATGTCTGATGAGTGTTCGCTTATTATAAAAAATTTTTTTACCAACAAAAGACAATAAAAAAATGTTTCACGTGAAACATTTTTTATTATGAAAAATTAAAATTTTTCATTTAAAACCACCTGTTATACAGGTGAGAAATGTAGAAAGCGAAAGCGTCCAGTAAAAACATAATAACCTCCTTCTGCTATAATGAAAGATGTTCCGTCAATCAAAAAACAGAAGGAGGTTATTATGTTTCATAAAATAAAAGCAAATATAAATGAGAGCCAATTATCTCATACTAAATATGATTGCCAATATCATATTGTTTTTATACCAAAATACAGAAGAAAAGCAATATATGGAAAACTACGAAGAGATATTGGCGTTATACTCAGACGTTTATGTGAATATAAAGGCGTTGAGATAATTGAGGCCAACGCATGTATAGATCATATACATATGTTAGTGAAAATTCCACCTAAAATAAGTGTATCACAATTTATGGGATATTTGAAAGGGAAAAGTTGTTTGATGATTTTTGAAAATCATGCGAATTTAAAATATAAATACGGACAAAGAAGTTTTTGGGCAAGAGGATACTATGTGAGTACAGTAGGATTAAATAAAAATACGATAAAGAAATATATAAGAGAGCAAGAAGTAGAAGATATGCTTTTAGATAAAAGAAGTGTGAAAGAATATAACGACCCTTTTCAAGGGTGAGTTAGAGTGACAAAGGCGATTGGCGGAACAAAAAAAGCTCCCAAATGGGAGCTGCCAGTAATATCACCTTATAGGTGTTTAAGTAAAACCACTAGTTGAACTAGTGGATTTTTATTATTCTGGACTTTTTTTGTGAATCATTGTAAAATCATCACAGGTGATGAAGTATGTCTATTTTAGAAATCAATGTTTTGGTACTTGCTTATTTAGGAGATACGATTTATGAAAATTATGTAAGAAAATTTCTCATCAATAAAAATATTGCAAATGTTAATTTTTTACAGAAGGAATCGAT
>CALVYX010000091.1 GCA_944372315.1 uncultured Bacilli bacterium | reverse complement strand
CTACGATGGTGCGGGTAACAGGAGTTGAACCTGCATGCCTAAGGCGCTAGATCCTAAGTCTAGTGCGTCTGCCAATTCCGCCATACCCGCAAAATAAATGGTGGACCCTATAGGACTCGAACCTATGACCGCCCGGTTATGAGCCGGATGCTCTAACCAACTGAGCTAAGGGTCCATGACTTTTTAATAATAACATATTATTTAAAGTTGATCAATAAGAAAAACAAATTTTTTGACTTTTTTCCAACTAATATTTTTGCTATAATATGTTTGAGGTGTGATTATGAACGTTGTAATTAGAGTAAGTGATAAAACAAAAGAAAAAATGATTAAATACTATGCTAATAAAAAAAGAGATAAAGTAATTCCTTATGTAGTATTTCAAGCGCAAGATGAAGATACTGTCATTACCATGTATGAATCTGGTAAAATTATGTTCCAAGGATCTTCTGCTGATGTGGATGCTACTATGTGGAAAGAAATGGATGGACAAAGCGCTAATGATACTAATAAAAATAAAGATTTAGAAAAATATTATAATTGTTCTTCCATTGGATCTGATGAAGTAGGAACAGGTGATTACTTCGGACCTATTGTTGTTACTAGCTGTTATGTAACCAAAGATAATATCCCCTATTTAGAATCTCTTGGAATTAAGGATTCTAAAAAATTAGATGATAATAAAATTCTTAAAATAGCACCAGAAATCATTAAAAAAATACCATATAAAAGTATTATCTTAACTAATAGTGAATACAATGATAAATATAATGATTCTTATAATATAAATAAAATTAAAGCAATTATGCATAATAAAGTACTGTTTCAAATGGTTAATTCCATTCAAGATAAGTATGATTATATTATAGTAGATGAATTTGCAAGAGAGCAAAGATATTATGATTATATAAAAGAATCACCTAACGTTCAACGTGGTATTACTTTTATGACTAAGGCAGAAGATAAAAACCTAGCTGTAGCTTGCGCTTCTGTTATAAGTCGCTATATCTTCATTAAAGAATTTGATAAAATAAGTGATTCTATTCATATACCACTTCCTAAAGGGGCAGGAAATAACGTTGACACTATTGGAATGGAAGTAGTTGAAAAATACGGAAAAGAAAAACTACATGATATAGCGAAACTTAATTTTAAAAATACAGAAAGAATATTAAGAACTTGTATATTTTAAGTTCTTTTCTTTACTAAAAATAGAAGAGATCTACTCTTCTATCTTACTATTATCAAAATAATAATTCCCATCATCACTAAGTTTAAAAGTATAGGTAACTGTCATAGCTTTATCTAAATAGTTTTCCATATTAAATTCTTCTATTTGATTACCAGTATTATTATTTATTTCAGCAATTAAATTCTGATCAAGACAATCTTTATATATTCTTATTAACTTTACATTATTATTATCATCGTAATCTATTCTTGTAAAAAAGATCTTTTCTGTAACAGATAACGTATTATCTGCTTTATTAATACTAGAATCTACTATTTTAGAATAGAAAGGTTGAATCGTATTATCATTCCTTACAGTTAAATCTCTTATTTTGGTAACTAAATATTTGTCACTATCTGGATCATATTTAACATTTACAACACTATTTTCAAAAACGTTAGTACTAACTATTTCAAATTCATCTAAATTATAGTAAGTGGTATTTTCACCAAAAATCGTTTCTATAAAAGACTCATAAAGTTTACCATCTATGGTAAAACTATCACTTGTTAAATCACTAATATTATCCTTATTTACAAATTGAAATGCATACTTAACCTTTTCTCCGCCATCAAAAATATCACTAGTCAAGCTATTGTTTACATAAAAATATCGCATTTCTTGAAATTCTCTACCATAAGTTACGTATCCATATAATTTATCAATTAATTCTTGATCTACCACTTTATCTTCTTTTTCATTGTTGTTATTTATAAAATTATTTCTAAATGAGAAAATAATACTACTACCTAAAATTAAAATTGTACATACCAAAACTAAGCGTAAAGCAAAATTAGAGTAATCATCACCCATATCTTTTTTCTTCTTTTCTTTTTGTTTCATCTACTATCACCTATTATAATTATAACATAATAATCTTTTAATAAAAGATATTTTAAAAAAATAAAGAGGTATTCTCTTTATTCTATTTTAGTTCCACAGTTACTGCAAAATTTACCAGTTACTTCTGTGTTACAATTAGGACATTTTTTTACTTCTTCTACTGGAGTTCCACATTCGGAACAAAACTTACCTACTACTTCTTTCCCGCAATTTTTACATATAGTTTTAGCTACATCGTTATTAGAAATAGAATTAGCAACTGTTTCATTTTTACTATAAGGATCTACAGGACTACTAGTAGTAGATGCTCCTTGAGCTGAAAAAGCATTTTGAACAGCTCCTCCCATCATTCCTGTACTTGAAGCCATATTCATCATACCTACTCCCATGAAGCCAGTAGCAGCTCCAGCGCTATTATTAGCAGCATCTTGCATAGCTCCAATAACTGCACCTTGTTGCATAAAAGCGTTAGAACTCATTTCGTATTGTGAAATCTTCTTATCACTTTCTTCATCTAATGATACAGATTCAATAACAAATCCAACTAGTTTAATTCCACGATTCCTTATTGGTTCGTCGAAAACATTTTTATCCATCATCTCTTTTATTTCATCAGTATTACTAGGTAACTCTAATACTGGTACTTTGTGAACACTATTACCTAATTCATTTAAGACGTTTTGAAAAGCACCTTTTACTTCAGAATCCATTTGTTCCACCAAAACATCTTTTGTTACGATATCACTAACTCCAGCATGGTTTCTCATAAATACATCTACTTGATCAATTTTAAATGTATATTTTCCATAACATCTTACTTTAACTGCCATAGGAGCAAGCGTTCCTGTCATTTGATTAGGAATTGCGTGTGACCAATCTTGAAAAGGAATTGGTGAGGCTGTTCCAAACTTGTTATCTAATATCTCTTTTGTATTGAAATAGAAAATAGCTTGTTCTTTTGCTGGTGTTCCATTATAAGTAAATCTTTGCCACATTTCTTTGAATACAGCTCCAAAATTACCTCCAAAAAATGATGGGGAACTTGATTCATCAAACTCATAAACTCCTTCTTCAGCAGTAGCATCTAAAATTTTACCTGAATCATAAATAACTGCTACCTGACTAGGTCCAACAATGATTCGACTACCTTTAGAAATTTGGCCACTTTTAGTTGTCTTTTTTACCATTAAGATATCATTGCCCATATCCTCACATTTTACTAAATCTTGCCATTGATCACCTAAAGTCCCTCCTATAGCTCCAATAGCTGCTTTAATTAATCCCATATTTATTTCCTCCTTCTTAATATTACATTAATTAATTAATTAATTGCTCTAATATCACTTAATACCCAATCATGATCTCCCGTTGTAATAACACTTTTGCAATATTCACATTGCCCAGCTGAAGTAATCTCTGTAGGGGCTCCACAATTAGGACAATTGGTTGTTGATTTATTACTGATTCCAGCCTCTGTCTTCACTCCTACTTTACGGTTAAAAGTCATTAAATAATTCATATGCCAATCTTTATTTGGATCACTTTCTAATACCTTATTAGTAGTAGCATCAACAACATAATCACGCATAATAGCGTGTAACTCTACAGTTAATACTTCCTTATCACCATCTATTTTAAAATCACGTAAGGTACAAAAATTAATATTTATCTTTTCTACTTTATTAATCTTATTATTTCTTATATACTCATCTAATTGAGCACTATGTTGGCTAAATAATTCTTCACTCTCAAATGGTCTTATGATTTTCCAGTTGCGTTCTGTCCAAGCCTGTTGCATTTTTAAAAATACTTCTCTTGCCCAACCAATAAAATCATCCTCCGAGAAATTAGGATCAATTTCTCTTATTTGATTAGCAACTGATGTTGTATTATCAATACCAATTGGTTCTCTTTGAGAATTGGTATTACTATAATGGGATACTTTTTTTGCAAACTTACTAAGTCTTCCTGTTTTCCCAGCCCAAATTAACACTCCTAATATTACTAATAGCAAAATAATTCCTGGAATAGGACCAAATAATTCAAATAATATATATATGATCCATCCAAAATCAAAATAGAAATCTCCTCCACTAGAATAACTACCACTACTATCAGTAGTATCATATCGATTATTATTACCAACATCCGCTAAAACTGTATTATTTGAAATAATTGTAACTAAAAATATAACTCCTATTAGTATTAAAGTATATTTTAATATTTTCACTAAAGTTCTCTTATATTTTGCATCCATTCGTTTTGTCACTCCTTACTACTATAATAATATAATATCATTTTTACTTTTATTAATAAACTTTATTTTATTAATATCCATTCTTTGTTACCATTAGTATTAGTAATCGAACCGCTAGTCCTAATTCCAGACTTTAATACAACAACTGGACGAATACCAAACAAACCATTACCAGCCATTGAAATTACAGAATAATTGTTATTATCGTTGTAAATGTAATAACTAGTATAATTATAAAGATCAGAAATCAAATAATTAGCTCTTAAATGAATTAAATCGCTAGTAATCGTTGCATAAGATATATCAGAATAATTATTATAAGCTTGATTATACCATTTATTTAATTCCGCTTTATTTACTAAATATGCACTAGTAGCATAATCGGTATTTACATAAACACTCCAATCCTTAGGGGTTGAGGGAACAGTGGAATCAATTTCACCAGAAGAGGAACCTGTTATAATATTTAAATAATTATTAACACGATTAGGATATTGACTAGAAAAATTTACATACATACATTCTGGTATTCCTGCATGAATTAACTTTACTATATCTCCTTCAATTGATAAAATACGCCATCCATTATAATTAGTTCCCTGTAAACATGATGAACTATTATTTCTACTATTACCTGCTGTATATCCTCCGAAAGTAAATGGAGAAGCACTAGTTGGAGTGGGTGCAGTTGCAGTCCAAATACCAGCGTCATAATTTACATAATCTCCTATTTGAGCAACATCAGCTAAATTGATAATTTCAGTTTCTTTACCAATACAATTATAATATTCACTAGGATCACAACTTCCACCATTAAAATAACACAATTCAAGTTCTACTTCACTAGTGACACACTCATTTACATCTTCTTCTATATTACTTACTAATTCTTGATTTAAATCTTTACTAGATTTCATCATTCCAAAAATAAGCATTAAAATTATAATAGTTAAAGACAATATTCCATATAAAATAGTAGATACTGCAAATCCTCTATTGTTAAGTTTCATATTATCACCTATTGTAATTATACCAAAAAAAAATAAATAATACACTATTTATTTTTCTAATATGATAACTATTTTATCTCCATACTTACGACTTTTTATTTTTTCTAAATTTTTAAATTCATATAAATAATCGTGACTTATTTCACAAATAAGTAATCCCTTATCTTTTATTAAATTATTTTCTAAAATTTTCTCTATTACTTCATTAAGACAATCCATTTTATATGGTGGATCTAGAAAAATAAGATCAAATGATAAATGATTGTCTTTTAAATAGTCAAGACATTTCATATAGTCTTTATTTAATACTATGCACTTATTCATAATATTAAAATTTTTAATATTACTATTAATTACTTCAACACATTCTTTATTTAAGTCATTAAAATAACATATTTTACTACCATTACTGATAGCTTCGATTCCTAAATTACCACTTCCTGCAAAAAGATCTAAAACAGTAGCATCCACAACTTTGTTTTGAATCATACTAAATACTGATTCTTTTACTCTATCCATAGTAGGACGAGTTCCCTCTACATCATACCCTTTGACTACTCTTCCTTTTAATGATCCACTAATTATTCGCATCACGACACCTCTTTTTATTGAATAATTTTTCTAATTTTTGATTTACTTCTAATATAGAATAATAAAGTTCATTTTCCAAAGAGTGATATCTTAATATCATTGGATCCTCTATTATTTTACGTTTCATATCTATCACTTTAGCATCATATTGATTAGAACTGTTACGATATTCTTCTAGTAATACTTTTAATTTCTCATTTTGATATATTTGTGATTTTAATTCTTTTAATTCTTTAATTTCTTTACAATCATTAAGACTTTCAAATAATTCATCTAATTTTTCATTCACCAACTCATTCATATAAAACTCCTTGTACATTTTTTATTAAAGTATTTACTTCTGTACTATCTTCATCGAATAATTCAATTCTAAAACAATTAATTCCTTTTTTCTTAAGTTCTTTTATATTATTAACTAAATTTATATTTTTATGATCCATAATATGAGTGATATGTTTATCATTCAACAACGGATAACAATGATTATTTTGATCTTTTAAATAATATTTATCACCATTTAAACATAAATTACATTTTTTATTATCCTTGTTTATTAGCATATTTAAAGGACAGTATTTAGTAATCATTAATTCTATTCTCCCATAGATAACAATTTCTGCATCAATATTAGTAGTAATAGATGATAAATCTTTTACTTCAGGTGATAACGTTACTCTTTTTACTCCTAGTTTTTCTAATAAATTAATACTAGCATTATTAGTAACATTTAAATAATAATCACTACAAACATAATTATCTTTAGTATATTTATTAATTCCACCTAATTCAGTTACTAACAAATTCATATTAGAAAAATTAGGAAACTTGCTAATCACTCTATCCGTTCTAAAATAAATATTAGAGTAATCTTTATATTTATTATAAAGAGAAAAATCTGTTACATAAATGTAATCAAGGTTATTAGAAAGTGATACTAATAATTGTTCTTCATTTCTTACTAAAACTCCTAATTTTATATCTTTTTTTAATTTTTTATCTTTATTATAAGATAGAGAATGAATCACCTTAGAAGGAACTTTTATTCTTTCAGATATTAACTTATGAATAGCATCCCGTCTTAATTCATTTAACTCTTTTAGAGAGACAAAAATATGATCATCCATATTTATTACAATATTTTGTACTTTAAAAGGGGTATTACCTAATTTAGATAATTGCTTATAAATATTTTCTTTAGTAACCGGTTTATTAATAGATTCTTGAACTATATTACCATAAACTACAATATTATTTTTACCATCGCTTACACTTATACGTAAAGGATTATTAATTAGTGCTTCTACATCAAAACTAACATCAATCCTCTTCTCTTCATAATTTTGTAATTCTTTTAAAAGATTATTACTAATAGTAATAGCAACATCCACTAGTTTATTTAATCCTACTTTATTATCAATAATAGCAATATCGCCTTTTTTTACAGAATTAACCAGTAACATCTTATCATTATATAATTTATTAATAATCATTCCCTTATCAACACCAAGAAACTTAATAGCATCTTCTTGATATAGATCATGGGAAAGTTTTATTTTAATATATTTATCACTAGTACTAATCACTTTACCGATCGTTAACCCTATATGATTAGGACTTTTAATGTTCATAAGTTCTTTTCCATAGGCATTAAATAAATATCCACGAGTAAATTCACGATTAAAAAGTGTTTTTAATTCATCAAGATCTTTTTCACTTACATCAAGACTCTTATTGTCATAATAATTATCAATTAATTTCCTATAAAGTCTTGTAATAAAACCAACATATTCAGGACTTTTCATTCTTCCTTCGATCTTTAAACTTGTAATATCACTATCTAAAATTTTCTTTAATTCTGTACTAGTATTTAATTCTTTAGTACTAAGTAAATATTGCCCATTAGTTTTTATTTCTTCATTATTTCTATATAATTTATATGGTAACCTACAAGACGCAACACATTCTCCTCTATTACCACTACGATTGGTATTCATACTACTAAATAGACAGCAACCTGAAAAACATACACAAATTGCTCCATGAATAAATATTTCTTTTTCTATATCAACATGAATATGATTAATTTCATCAAGGGATAATTCTCTTGCTAACACTACTCTAGTTACTCCAAGATTCTTTAATAATTTTATACCTTCTTCATTGTAATTATGAACTTGAGTAGAAGCATGTATTTCTAAATCTGGAAACTTAGCTCTAACTAGAGAAATCATTCCAACATCTTGCATAATTACTGCATCTACTCCACTTTTATAAATATATTCTACGTAATCTAAAAATTCATCTATTTCACTATCAAAAATAACTGTATTAATTGTAATATATATTTTTACTCCATATAAATGACAATAATCAATTGCATTTTTTAATTCCTCTTTATCAAAATTATTAGCAAACATTCTTGCCCCAAACTTTTTACCACCTAAATATACAGCATCTGCACCATTATGAATCGCTTGATATAGTGCTTCCATACTTCCAACAGGACTTAAAAGTTCTTTTTTCATAATTACCACCGCTAAAATTATAACA
>CALVYX010000090.1 GCA_944372315.1 uncultured Bacilli bacterium | reverse complement strand
CCACTATGCTAGTGATGTCTTTGCTGGAATGCTAATTTCAATTTCATATTTAGTATTATTTACTAGTATCGCATCTAAATATTTATATAAAAATAATAAAAAAAGTTCTAAATAGAACTTTTTTGTTTGGTTGCAGGAATAGCATGTTCTTTACCCCATGCTCTTATTTTATTAATTTTTTCTGGATTAGTTTTAGATAAGGAAACTGTTTTAGTGAATGTATCAATAAATAATTGTTCTGTTAAAGATATATTATTAGCAACTACTTGGTAAGCAATCTCTCTAATAACTGCTTCTAAATCGGATCCTGAAAAACTATTCGATAAAGTTACTAGTTTATTAATAAACTCTTCGTTTACTTTAACATTTAAATATTTTAATAAATATAATTTAATAATTTCATTACGCTCTTCATCATTAGGTAAATCAACAAAAAACATTTCGTCGAAACGACCCTTACGAAGAAGTTCGGCAGGTAAGTTATTAATATCATTAGCAGTTGCTACTACAAAGACTTCTTTTTTACATTCTTGAAGCCAAAATAAGAATTGTCCAATCATACGATTAGTAACGCCACTATCTCCAGAAGCTCCAGATAAACCTTTTTCAATTTCATCAATCCATAAGATACAAGGTGAGACATGTTCGGCAGTCTCCAACGCTTCTTTTAATTGTTGTTCACTTTGTCCAACGTATCTTCCCTGAACGGTAGCAAAATCTAATAAATATAATGGCATTTGCCATTTAGCAGCTATTGCTTTGGCTGATAAACTTTTTCCACAACCTGGCACTCCAACAATTAAAATTCCACGAGGTGGTTTAATATGACGCTTTTTCATTTCTTCTTTTTTTTCAGGAGTCATTAATTTCTTTTTTTCATCTAGCCATTCTTTTAATCCATCTAATCCTCCAAAAGCAATAGTTGGATCTACTTCTATTTTTTCTAATCCACTAATATCGGAAAACATACTATCTTTAGCAAATTTCAAATCTATTAAATCATCTTTTAATAGTGAACCTTTAGCAATTAATGAAGCAATAACATTTTTAACTTCTATTTCACTAAGACCTAAAAGAATAGTTGCTACTTCTTTAAAATTATTTTCATCCCATTCAACAGTAATTTGATTTTGATATGGACCAACAACTTCTTTTATTAATTTATACAGTTCTTCTTCCTCTGGTAGAGCTAATTCAATGGACATTCCTAAACGTTGTAAGTTGGTCCAAATAGTAGAAGAATTGATAACAATAACGGTTCCACCTTTTTCTTCCGCGGTAGTTACAATGTCATTCAAATATCTAGATACTAATGTTTCCTCTTCTAATTCTTTTGCATCAGTTAAAACATAAGTAGCATTTTCTTTTACTTTTATTTGCTCTCCAATATAATCAAGTGCCCCCATAATAGTTTTCTCTTCATTTTCTAAATTATTAGTTACAATATCAGTAATACCTTTAGACATAGAATGTACACTAATTGGTAAATTGAGTTCATTAGCTAATTCTTTTAGAATAGTAAGCGCTCTATTTTTTTCAATGGTATTGATTGAAATAAAGGGTATTCTTGCTAAAAGATATTGTTTAAGTTGTTTTTTTGTTTCTTCATAATTCATATCCTAATCCTCCAAAACATTTATTTTGCTGTTTTTAATCATAGTGATAGCTTCACCTGTTGTATCCATTCCTTCAACACTAGTTTCTATTGTTTCATTGATTTCATTAGCAAATTTTTGTAATGTTTCTCTAAATTTATCTTGATTTTCTTTAGGAATCACAGGTAATTTAGTGATTTTTTTTGCAAACATTAATTCTTTTTTTATATTAATTATTTCTAATGATAACGCATTATTATCATGATAAATAGTCTCTAATTTTGATAACATACTATCAAGACTATTTTTTAGCCTCGTTCTTACTAAATCATTAATATGTTTAATAAATCGATATAGAATATTACCATCTAATTCAATGGTGCTCGTATATAATTGGTTTAATAACTCCTCGTTGCGAGGACCATTTTTTAATTTATCAAAACAATTGATCCATTCATAATAAGTCATTTTCTATTCACTCTCCTTATGATTTCATATGGAGGTGTTAAATCCCATTCTGGTAAGCCGGTTACAAAATCTTCTTCCTTAGGCTCAGTTTTTATTTCCTTTTTTGTTGTTGTAATGAATTCTTGCTTTTCGTCTTCGTTGATTGGAGTAATTATTATATTTGATTCATTATTCATTATTTACCTCCACTTACAATAATATTTCTCTTACTGTTATTTTTTATATAATCTTCATAGTTAAGGGAATTAATATAATTAATAAAATTGTTACGATCTTTTTTACTATCTTTATATATGAAGTAATAATCCACTATTTCTGCCATTATATTAGATAAAAGAGTTTTATGTTGTTTTTTTATTTCATTTAATTGTTTTATTTTAGATTCTCTTTTAGAATAAGCTCTTAAGAATTCCACAATATTAAATATTAGTACTACACAGAAAATAATAGCCGCAAGAATAGGTTGTTTTAATGTTAAGAAGATTCCAACTAAGCCAATAATAATTGCAATTAACATTTTAATATTAAATAAATGATCACTATATACTTCATCATGGAATTCATCGTCTAAGAAATCCTCTAAACTTTTTTGAAGTTCTAATTCGTTACTTCCATTTTTAGTTAATCCAGTCCATTCGTTAATAGTAATGTTTAAGTCGGGTAGGGCTTCTTCTGATTCAATATTAAAAATACGATTATATCCAGATATAATAAAATGTTTGGAAAGACTAATAGCAAATTTTCTTGTGTTTAAATCTGCTTCTGTGGGATTATTTCCTATTGCAATATTAGTAATGTGACTATAAAAGTTATTATTTTCTTCTAAAGCAATACTAGTTTTTTCAAATTGTTTTAATGCCTTATTGATATCTCCATTTTCTTCTATAATATGTTTATTTTTTTGAATATCGCGTTTTAATTCTAATTCTTCGTTTTCATAATTAAATACTAACATATGCAATAAGTTATCGATCTTATTAGTATTCGAAATATTACTATATTGTTTTTCTTCCATTATTTTTCGGAAATCTTTTAAAATAATTTTATCTCCTCTTGCTAATGAAATAATATCCATAATATTATCTTTTTCTACTACATATTTCATAATATATGGAAACTCATTTTCATTTACTGGTTCTAATTGTTCTCTAAAATATCTTTCCCATCTATCTATTTGATTTTCTTTAAAATCACTATAACTATTTAATTCTAATATCCATTCATTTATTTTTTGTAGACAATTGTCTTTAGCATCAATTCCAAAAACACCACTAGTAATGGCATCTAATACTGTAATAATTTTACTTTCCATCTTAGTAGGATCTTGCATTGATAAATATCTGTTCAACCACTTCATAGAAGTATCAATTCTATTTGCTCTTAAATGAATTAAACACATAAGCAAAGATGTCTTCTCATCATCCCTAGCCATTGCTTCTTTTAAAGCTTTATTAGCTAAATCTTTATTATTGGTGTACCATGAACAAAGTGCAACTAGAGCAGGAGCTAACCAATAATCAGGAGTATTCACAATTGTTTCCTCACTAATATTTTCAACAGTACTTTTCTTAATAGCATTGATATCTACTGACTGTAATAATCCATTGACACGTCTTCTTACTTCATCGCGATGGCTAAATTTTTTATCAAATTCACTTTGATCCATTAAAATAGTTTGTCTAGCATTAGATACAACTGTTCCTTGTTTGATTTCCACCATGAAATTTTTTATTTCTTCTTCTAGACTTTTTACATCGTTTTTAACAGTATCTACTTGTCCTTGAACATCATTAATATGCCCATTTACGGTATTTACATTTTGAGATACAGAACCAATATTATTAGCAAGAACTTGTAAATTATTTTCTATAGTTGCTAAATTGGCCGCACTAATTACCAATGTACTCATATAAACACCTTCCTATTCTATAGAAATTATAACATATTAATAATAAAAACAAAATAAAAAAGAAGCGAAGTTCTAATTATTTTGTGAATAATAAATATAACCAATAATTTCTGTAACAGAATATAAAATAATAAATAAACCTATCATTTGAAAGATTAAATTAGTTTTTAAAATCATATAAATACCAAAAAATATCATGATTAGCGATAGTATAATTAACAATTTAGAAGATTTAACTTTATTTTTAAGACCTTTAATTGAATTGATTAATAAGTTGATACCATTAAATAATATCCATGCTCCCATGATTATTCTAACTAAAGCTTCTACAGTATTAGAGAAGATAATTAAAACTATTCCTGCTATTAGAGCTAATAGTCCAACACTTAAATTTCTAAGATATGCTTCTTCTTCTTCTTTCTTTTTAGCACGATAATAACTCCAAATTTTAAATAATCCAATAATAGAAAAGCAACTACCCAAAACATAAGAGATAAATTTAATAGTACTATTTGGATTAGTAAAAATAATACTACCAATGATAAAAAATATAATTGCACTGATTAGACTAGTAACGTTAGAATAGCTTTTTTCTTTTAAATTATCCAATTTCATAACTACCTCCTAAAACTAAACATATTATATAATAAAATAAAAGTAAATGATAGATAAAATAATTAATTTATATGATATACTACTAATAGAAATGAAGGTGTTTATATGAAAAGTGATATTGAGATTTCTAGAATGTGTAAGAAAAAAAATATTAAAGAAGTAGCTAAGAAAATAGGAATACTAGAAGAAGATTTAATCTTATATGGTAATTATAAGGCTAAAATCGATTATAAAAAATATCATAATAAGAATGAAGGAAATTTAATACTAGTTACTTCAATTAATCCCACACCATATGGTGAAGGGAAAACTACTGTTAGTATTGGACTAGGAGATGCTCTTAATAAAATAAATAAGAAAACTCTAATGGTATTAAGAGAGCCATCATTAGGACCAGTATTTGGTATTAAAGGGGGAGCAACTGGAGGGGGATATGCTCAAATAGTTCCTATGGATGATATTAATTTACATTTTACAGGTGACTTACATGCAATTACTAGTTGTAACAATTTAATTAGTGCAGCTATTGATAATCATCTTTACTTCGGAAATAAGTTAAATATTAATCCAGAGACTATTGTATTTAATCGTTGTATGGATATGAATGATAGAGCTCTAAGAAATATTACAATTCATGGTAAAATTACACGAGATGAATCATTTAATATTACTGCAGCAAGTGAAGTAATGAGTGTTTTTTGCTTGTCTCATAACCTTATAGATTTAAAGAAAAATTTAGGTAATATTTTAATAGGTTATACTTATGAAGGAAATGAAGTATTGGTTAAAGATTTAAATATGGAAGGTGCTCTTGCTACTTTATTAAAAGATGCTATAAAACCTAATTTAGTTCAAACTTTAGAGAATAATCCAGTTTTAGTTCATGGAGGACCTTTTGCTAATATTGCTCATGGATGCAATAGTATTATTGCTACTAAGTTAGGTCTTAACCTTGCAGATTATGTAGTAACAGAAGCTGGATTTGGTTCTGATTTGGGTGCTGAAAAATTCTTTGATATTAAATGTCGTAGAGCTTCATTAAAACCTAATTGTGTTGTTCTAGTAGTAACGCTTAAAGCTTTAAAGTATAATGCTAATGTTCCAAAAGAAGAAATATTAACACCTTCTGTGGAAAAAGTAAAAGAAGGATTACCAAATTTAATGGTTCATGTGGAAAATATTTTAAAATACACTAAAAATTTAATTGTATGTTTAAATAAATATGATAGTGATACTAAAGAGGAAATTACAGTTATAGAAGAATATTGCAGTAATAGAAAAATAGAATTTGCTACTTGTGATAGTTATTTAAACGGAGGAGAAGGTTCTATTGCTTTAGCCAATAAAGTTGTGGATATTTGTAATAGAGAAAATGATTTTAAGTTATTATACGAAGATCATTTATCTATAAAAGAAAAAATAGAAAAAGTAGCAACAGAAATATATCATGCTGGTAGAGTAGAATATACAGAAGAAGTAGAAGAAAAGTTGAAAAAAATTAAGGAGTATCATAATTTACCAGTATGTATTGCTAAAACTCAATATTCAATTAGTGATGATCCTAAAAAATTAGGATATCCTAAAGATTATGAAGTTACAGTAAAAGATATCAAATTATATCGTGGTGCATCATTTATTACTGTGTTATTAGGTGATATTATGACTATGCCAGGATTATCTAGGGTTCCTAATTTAGAAAATATAGATATTAATGATAAAGAAGAAATAAGTGGTTTATTTTAAAATAAATAGTTCATAATATTAATGGTGATATTATGGACTTTTTTTATGTATTTATAAAATCGGTCTTCTCGATTGTAGCTCTTTTTTTCTTTACTAAAGCCATGGGTAGGAAACAATTATCGCAATTAAATTTGTATGACTATGTAGTAGGTATTACGATAGGGAGTGTTGCCGCAGATATTTCTATTGATTTAGAGTCTCATTTTTTACATGGATTAATTGTCATGGGTGTATATACGTTAGTGTCAATTTTAATTTCTCACTTTACAGCTAAAAGTATTAAACTTAGAAGATTTGTAATAGGTACACCAATAATAATTATAGAAAATGGAAAAATTATTGAAGATAATGTCGAAAAAGCGAAATTAGATCTTAGTGATTTATTACAAGAAGCTAGAAATAATGGGTATTTTGATATAAGTGAAATCGAATATGCTATTATGGAACCTAATGGAAAAATAAGTTTTATGTTAAAGAGTAAATATGCACCTTTAACACCAAGTGATGCTAAAGTTAAAGTTGATTATAAAGGCCTTTGTTCAAACTTAGTGATTGACGGAAATATAATGTCAAATAATTTGAAAGTAATAAAAAAAGATGACAAGTGGCTGTTAACTAGACTTAAAAAAGAAGGATATCATCATATAGAAGATCTATTATTAGTAACGTGTGATAGTAAAGAAAAATTAACAATATATAAAAAAGGGGAAGATAGTATAGAGAGTGGTTGCTTGGAATAATTTAATATGTTAAACTTCTAATTAGGTGAAGATAAGTGAAAAACAAGTTGAATTATAAATTGGGTTTAGCTTTTGTAGCGGTGCTATTTCTTGCTATTTTTAGTTTTGGCTTTGGTAATGATTATTATTGGCATATTAAAGCTGGTGAATATATTGTTACTAATTTAAAAATACCATATTATGATATTTTTTCTTGGTATGGTATTAGTAATCATTTATACTGGATGAGTCATGAATGGTTGAGTGAAGTAATTCTTTATTTATATAACATAGTTTTTAAAAACTTCGGACCACTGATATTTAACATTACTATTTATGGAACATTAATTTTTATTTTATTTAAATTTAATAAAGAGAAAATGAAAAAAAATTACCTTTTTACTTTATTGTGGTCTTTAATAGGTCTACTAATTTTTTCTAGAGTAATGTTACCACGACCTCATATGATAAGTTATATTTTGTTAGCATTTACTATTTATATTTTATATGATAATTTTAATAACCAAAAATCTAAAAAAATTTATTTCCTACCTTTTATTACTTTACTTTGGTCTAACTTGCATGGAGGTTCTTCCAATTTACCATATATATTGTGTTTTATCTTTTTAATATGTGGTTTATTTAAATTTAAATTTTGTAAATTAGAAGCTAGTAAAATTACTAGGGAACAAATAAAAAAATATCTTATTTGTGGAATATTAAGTATTCTAGTAATTGCTATTAATCCTCACGGAATAAAAATGATAAGTTATCCTTATATTAATATGCAAGATGATGTAATGATCTCAAGTATTAGTGAATGGGCTAGTCCTAGCTTAAATAATGCTAGTGATTATGGAGATTTTCTTTTATTAGGAATAGTAATTATTGTGATGATTATAACAAATAAGAAAGTTAAATTAATCGATTTTGTTATTTTAGGAGCATTCTTGGTTTTAGGGTTCAAAAGTTTAAAATTTATGCCACTTTTATATATTGCATCTACTTTTATCATTTTTAATTTTATTGGTGAGTATAAATTTGGTTATGAAAAGCATTTAAATATTATTGTCTTAATAATTGTTATAATTAGTGGTATTTTGTTTGTACCTAAATTAATGAATAGTTATAATCAAAAACCGATATCAGATGAAATAATAAACTATATAAAAGAACAAAATCCAAAACGTTTATTTAATTTTTATGATTATGGAGGATATTTAATTTATAATGATATTAAAGTATTCATTGATGGTCGTGCGGATATGTATTCCAAGTATAATTTTAGTGACGCTATGGATATTCAGGATAGAGGTTATGATTATTTGTTAAATGGATATGACTTTGATATGTTTGTAATTCCTAATAATATTGCTTTAAATATTCATTTATCTAACAATAGTAAATATCAAGTAACAAAACAAATAGATAATGTTGTTATTTATGAAAAAGTTACCACATAAAAAACAGGAACAATCCTGTTTTTATTTTACATATTCATTTAATGGCTTTGTACGATATTTTAATTCCGGCATTTTTTCAGTTGTTATAAATCCTGGTTCACTATTTAAAACATCAGGAATTCTATTTACTACTGTGGCACAAGTAAGTTCTACAGTTTTAGGACGATTAACAACTATGGTTGTATCTGGTTCCCCATATACGGTCCATTCATTTTTATCGAAATCAGTAGGAGCATAAACTTTACCAATACATTCGGATTCAATAGTAATTCCTTCTTGAGTTTCAGTAGTAACAACAGCACTCATACCTGTAGCATTTCCAGCTTTTACTACCATACCTAAAGTAGTAGAATTAATATCTTCAGAATGAGTTTGTGGCACACATTTTTGAACTTGACTTTTTACAGTTAATCCTAATTTAGAGGCTAACCAACCATTGACATTCCACATATAAGAAGGAGCAAAATCCCCATTATCAATTAACTTTTGACGTTCTTCACTAGAAATGTTATCATTAGACGCTACTTTTTCTTCAAATTCTTGTAAAGTATAACCAGCTCCATGAGCTTTTGCCAAAGCGATTCCATAATCTTCAACGTTGTAACTAGAACTTCCTTTTATTTTAGTAATTTTGTTAGTTGAAGAAGCAATAGCACTGATAAGTTCTCCCCAATAGATGTCTTGATATCCACTACCAGTGATAGTACATCCTGTACGTCTGGCAATAATATCAATAGCTTCCGTAGTTTTAGGATTAGAGTTCCATGAGAAGAAAGCTTCTTCACAAGTAGTAATAGCATTAATACCTAATTTTGCACATAACATTAGGCTATCATAAACATCATTTAATAGACTCATAGTAGTTACGATACAAATATCTGGTTTTACATTCATTAACATTTCACTAGCATTATCTAATGAAGTAACAGTTGCCCCATAATTAGAAGTATTCATGATTTCTCCAATATCTTTTCCAATAACGTTAGGATTAACGTCGATTGCTCCTACTATTTGGCAACCATGTTCTATAGCATAACGCATAGTATACACAGCCATTTTACCAGTCCCAAATTGAACGACTTTTATTTTTCTATCCATTTTTATCCTCCTCTACATTAATAATAATACTATAAATAGAATAATTAAACAATAATAGTGTCATATAAACTAACAAAACTTGACACAAACATTGATAGGTATTATCATAACTAATTATGGAGGTATTGGATAATGAAAGATAAAAAATATGAAATTAAGGACGAAAAATATTATAAGAAGTTAACAATACCTAATGCTTTAACTGTATTTAGAATGATATCTTCAGTAGCATTATTTGGATATATTGCTAAATTTGGAATAACTTCACCATTATTGGTTACTTTAGCGACACTAGGCATTGGAGCAACGGATGCTATGGACGGATATCTAGCAAGAAACTGTGGAATGGCTTCTCAATTAGGTAGTATTTTAGATCCTATTGCTGATAAAATATATAATTGGGGTCTTGGAATCACTTTAATGGCTACAGGAATTATGCCTTTATGGCCTTTAACAATTGCGGCAAGAGATGCTATTGTATTTGGAGTTTCTACTTATCAGTTTAAAAAGAATGGATTAGAAATGAAACCTACGATTCCAGCTAAATTAAAAATGGCTCTTCAAAGTGCAGGAACTATTTCTACTATAGCATTTGGCTTTGGGGATAGTGGACTTAGTTTAATTGCACCTATTTGTATGGCAGGTGCAATAGCAACAGTAATTCCAGAAGTAATATGTATTAAGAAAAAGTATTTTAATAAAGATAAAACTGTAGGAATAGAGCCTAAGATAGATGAGACTATAAGAAATGATTTTAAAGAAGATACAATAAAGCCAATAGAAAAGAGTAAGACATTAGAATATAATGAACCTACTCAAGATATTACTTATGATAATCCAAAAGTAAAAAAGAAAACACTTTTTAAAAAGCATTATTAATTATTTTTCATAGTAAAAATAATAATGATAGTAATACAGGATAATAATAAAGCGCCAAGTAATAGAAAAGATGCAATTGTTTCTTGATCGATTGTCATATTTATCACCTAGTATTATTATAGCAAAAATTTTACTATTTTAAAGTATAAAAAAATTTATATTAATCATAATATTAATATCATATGGAGATATATGATTAAGTGTTTGGTAACCCTAAAGGTTACTTTTTTTATGTCATTTTATAAAAAATATACTATAATAGTATCTATAAAGTTTTGATATAGAGGTGATACAATGATTTTAAAGATATGTAATAAGTGTGGTGCAGTAGTAAAAGTATTAAAAGATTGTAAGTGTAATGACTGTGGAATAAAATGTTGTGAAGAAAGTATGAATTTAATTAAATCCAATTCAACGGATGCATCTTTTGAAAAACACATTCCTACATTTGAAATAATGGATGATAAAGTTAAGGTAATAGTTAATCATGTAATGGATGAGGATCATTATATTGAATGGATTAGTTTAGAAAGTAACGATACAGAAATAACAGTTAAATTAAAACCAGGACAAACTGCAGAAGTGACATTTCCTTATATTAAAGATGCTACAGTATATGCTTACTGCAATAAACACGGATTATGGGAAACTAAAATTAAGTAAGGACGGAAACGTTCTTTTTTCTTGATCAAATAATATAAGCATGGGATAATAAAGATATAAAAGAAGTAGGAAATAAGAGGTTTATATGAAGGAAATATTAAAAGAATTAAAAATTAATAAGTTATGTTTATGGAACATAATTTTATCAGTAGTATCGTATGTTGGTGTTATTTTATATTATGGAACATCTAGTAATTTGAATTTTAGTATCTTTTTTCTTTTATTCTATGGATTTATATTATTATTTTTTTTGAAATTTCAAGTCAAAGTTGATAAAAAGACTAAAAGGATTTCTTTCGTTTTAGGAATAATTTTAACTCTTTGCTTGGTTATTGGAAAAACTGTAGATAGTTTTACTTATACTGATGTACAAATAATTTTTACTTTAAAAAGATCAATTTATGTTTTAATAGAAGGAATATGTATTTTTCCTTTAGTATATCGATTATTAAATAGTTTTTATTTCTACTTAGGTAAATTGAATATAAAAGTAAACAACGATAGAAAAAACTATAATAAATTTTTCTTTTATACTTGGATATTTATATTTATTTGTTACTTACCTTATTTTTGGAGATACTTTCCAGGTAAATTGACAACGGATTCTTACTTGCAATTAACTTTTATTAAAGATGGTATTTTATCTAATATTCATCCTTTTTTACAAACACAATTTGTTGGGTTCTTTTATAATATTGGTAATATGATATTTCATAATGAAAATATGGGGATAGCCTTTTATATTATTGTTCAAATGATTATTATGTCGTGTTTATTTGCATATGCTTGTAAGTTTTTATATAAAAGGAAAATAGATATTCGTATTTGTTTAGCAGTGGTATTTGTTTATGCACTACTTCCTATGTATACTCATTATAGTGTTACGATGTGGAAAGATGTTATGTTTGGAGGATGTTTTATTTTAGTATTAATATCACTATTGGAATTTGCAATCACTCAAAATAAGATATCGATTGGTCAATGTCTATTATTTATTTTAGGAATATTATTAATGATGTTTTTTAGAAACAACGGAATCTATATTGTTTTATTTATGACACCATTTATACTGTTTGTATTTCGGAAGAAAATTATTCTTTTTGCTCCAATGGTGGTGGGATTAATAAGTATATATTTTGTAGTGACAGGGCCAATATATAATATGATGGGAGTACAAAAGATACAAAGTGTAGAAGCTTTTTCTGTACCACTTCAACAAATTGCAAGAGTATTTGCGTTAGAGGAAGAAGTTGATAGAGAAAGTCTAAAATACTTAAATTCGATCATGGATACATCTAAAATCAAGGATAATTATTTGCCATATATTTCTGATCCCATCAAAGGATTAACGAATAGAGAAAAATTGGATGATAGTAAAGGAGAATTAATAAAAGTATGGACCAGGTTATTAATAGAGCATCCTAGAATATATGTTGAAGCGCATTTGGCTCAAACAGTAGGATATTGGTCTCCTGATGTAGATTATTGGGTAACTTTATCACAAGAAAATGATACTAGTATGCCAAGTATTTTGTGTAATATAATTGATCATACTGCTAGTAAGAGACTGCCTTTTGCTAATGTATTCTGGAGTATTGGACTAGGCTTCATTGTTACTTTATTAAGCTTTTCTTTATCAATATATAGAAAAAATAAATTAGGAATAGTCTACATTCCATTTTTAGGATTATGGCTTACTATGATGTTAGCATCTCCTGTATATGCAGAGTTTAGATATGTTTATGGATTATTTACTTGTTTACCTATCATTTTATGTATTCCTTTTTTAAATAAAGAAAAAAATAATTATATTAGTATTTGAAACTATATAGCCTGCTATATAGTTTTTCATTAGTAGAAAATTTAGTGATACTTATGATGAATTAGTTATATAATGATGATAGTAATAATATTTAAAAAAAAATAGAAGTTATAAAATTGATTAAAATAAAATACTAGTGTATAATTAGTTTACTGGAGGTATTTATGAAATATATTAAAAAGAATAAATTAACAGTGTTTATCATAGTTATATTTGTATTAGTTGTTATTGTAGGGGCATATTTATATAATATTTTCTTTGGTAGTGGAAAAGAATCATATGGTAATAGACTTGATGGAATAGAAGAAGTAGAAATTACGGATG
>CALVYX010000089.1 GCA_944372315.1 uncultured Bacilli bacterium | reverse complement strand
GAGAATCCGTGCGTTCTTCATACATAGCATGTTTAGTGTTATTTAAAAATACACTTATATATACAGCAATTCCCCGTTCATTTATCGTAGGTGAATAATTTAATTCATCAAGTACTAAATCCATTTTTTCAATTGCTTTTAATGAACTAGTATAATCTCCTACTCCTTCATATGCTTCAGCAAGTTCTATGTATGCAAAAGCATTTAAAGGATCTAATTCTAAACTTTTCTTTAAATCATCTAAAGCTTCAGAATATTGTGATAATTTATTTTCATAATACCCTCTTTCATAAAGAGCATATGGAACATTTTTATATTTATCAATGATTTCACTTATCATTTGAATACCTTCATTATAATCTTTAGATGCTCTAAATTTAAGATATGTACCAATTATCAAATCATCTTGTAATTTTTGTTTTTGCTCTTCACTAAATTCCGATGAATAAAATTCTTTGTATCCACAAAATTGAGAATTTGGAGCATTGTAATAACCAAATATATATTCAAGAAATACTCCAATTCCTGCATCAGCTTCTGCAATTTCTTCTGCATCTTTTGATGTTTTAATTGTGTTTGCTAATCTTAAAGCACTTTCAATTGCTACATCAGCATCACGAGGTAACATTCCAATTGCAAGATAACTGTTGTTTGCCACATCATCAGGATTTTTTTTAGCATATTCTTGAGCAAGGTCTAATGCTTTATCATATTGTCTATCATTGTGTAGTAAAGATATTTTAATCATATCTACTTCAAAGTTGGTAACTTCAGGGAAAAAACTATCAAAAAATTCAAGGGCTTTTTTACTTTTCGAAGTATTCATATATATTCTTGAAATAAATAATTTTACAGCCAAAATCTTATCGTTTTCCTCTTCAGTAGTATTTTGTGTAAGCATTTGAGCAAATCTATTTAATATATCTTCATCTATATAATTTCCACCTGCTTCAGTAGTGTACCACATAATCTCAGTTGCATAGGTTTGTAAATAAAAATCATCAGGATATTTATTGGCAAGATCACATGCTATTTGAACTGCTTTTGTACTAGTATTTCCTTCTCGTAATAAATAATAATATGCTTCAACTATACTACGTCTTTCTACTAAACGATCTGCTATAGTTATTGCTTTTTCTAAATCAGCAATTTCTTTTTCACTCAAAGTATTTGGAAATACAAAACGTTTTTGAAGTATACCACGACTTACTAATTGATGTAACGCTTTGCGTTTATCTTTAACGCCTTCAAATGAAATTAAAGCTTCAAGTAAATAATCTGTATCAACTTCTTTATTAATAAAATGTTTTATATAGCCTTCTGGATTATCTGTTGCTAATGCCGAAAGCAAAATTATTTCCGCATCGGTTTCATTGGTATTTAATGTTTCATGTAAAAGATTTTCATCATAAAGATATCCTTGCCATGCAGCAACAAGTGTTTTAGCATAATCATAATATATTGAAGCAGTTATATAATCATTGTTAGCAAATGCCTCATCACCAATTGCTATACAATCATCTATTGAAGATATTGCTAAATATCCTCTATTTGAGCCATCTATATTTTTAGGATTAGTGTAAATATTGTAAATGCAAGTAATCATAAATCCAACGAAAATAACAAAATATATTGAATCTACTACTAATCCTGGTTTAATACGTTTTTCTTTAAAGTCTTGTTTTTTGTATTCCTTATCTTTTTGATTTTTAATAAGATTATGTTTAGTTTTTTCCTTTTTAACTTCTCTTTTTAATTTATCTGTTGGTTCAGCAATTTCTTTTATTGCTAATTTAAAAACCGGAAGTAATATTAACCATTGTATAGCAACAATAAATATATTTATTATAAACTGTCTAGATAAGGGAATAAATATTTCCATGTTAAATAACCAATTGGATAATAATGCACCAACTTGTTTTGATATAAAATAACAAATGATTGATGTTAAACTTAATTTTATATGGTGTATTAAAAATGACATTGCTGAGTCTTTTAAAAATAAGTCTTCTTCATTTAATTTCGAAGAAAGAGCAAGTCGATAGATAACTGGTATAAATAATAATGTTTCAATAAATGATACAAATATATATACCGACAACGGCATTTGTGATAAAGACATTGTAAATAACCATTCAATCATTATATAAATTGCAAGTATTGGTAAAACTCCATTTAATAATTGCTTTGGTAATTGTTGTAATCCTTTTTTATAAGTATAATCTTTATTTAAAGAAAATCCTAATGCAATACTAAAAAGTATCCAACCAATTAATAAACCTAGTAATTGTGTAAAGAAAATTCCTATTTCACCTAAAAGTGATCCTTTAATAATTACTACAAGTGCTGAAATTATAGTGGGACATACAGTTAATCCAAATAAGGATATATATAACCATAACCCTCCCTTGTAGTTGAAAAACGAAAGAAACTTTTTCATGTGTGCTCCTCCTTTTGCTTTTTAGCAAATTATATTAAAAAAAATAGTACTTGTATAGTTCGTATGTGTGCCAATTTTTAATTAAATGATAAAAAAGTTTCTAGAATAATTATTTTATATAAAAAAATGATAACATTTTTATCATCTTTTAAAATTAATTTATCGTAAAATTAATGTAACTTTGAAATAATCCATGACGTGTTTTGGTGTCAGTTTTTTCATAAATCGAAGTAACATATCGTTGAACCATTCTTCTTGATATATATAAACTTTCAGCAATTCCTTGTAAATCATCATCAGTCATAAGTAGTTTTTCTAATACTTCTGTTTCACGAGGTGTAAGTAAACAATGTTCAGCATATAATTTTAACCTCTCTTGTGGTATCATTTCTAATTTGTTAAATTGCTTATTTATTTGTTTAGAATAATTAACTGTTTTACTAATAAATGGTAATAATACAAGCATAATTAAAATTGATAGTAAGCAACTTATTGTAGCTAATGCAATATTTCCCACAACATTATATATTTTTATCGCTGGTATTATTGTTGCTGCAACTGTGAAACTACGAATAATTCGTCCCATACTTGCCCATAACTCAGGACATTTACTGTTCGGAGCAAAATCAAGAAACATTATAGTAAAAAACATCACATAAAAACCACTATATAAATACATTAATGCTGTCCCCGCAAAATAACTAATTTCTTCAGATAAGAAAAATATGCAAATTGATGATAGTAATATTGCACAAAGTGTTGCAAGTGGTAAATATATTCTACTTTTTGTATCTGCAATAAATCCAGCAAGA
>CALVYX010000088.1 GCA_944372315.1 uncultured Bacilli bacterium | reverse complement strand
TAATGGATATAGTACTACAACAGGTGGTGGTGCTGCTACTTTAACCGCTGTAGGAACTGGTGGTACAAGATATACTGCTACAACTTCTTCTAGTAATGATGCTACTCTATGCTACGGTGGTGCTGGTGGAGGCGGTGGAGCTGGTTACCGCGGAGGCGGAGGCGGTGCTTCTTCTTCCATGCGAGGTACTACTATAGCCAATGGAAATAATGGTTCTTCTGGTAGGACTACTGGAACTGGCGGAGCTGGTGGACGAAGTGTATATTTAGCTAATTGTTATTATTATTCTTATACTGGTGCTGGTGGAGGAGGAGGTTCTAACTATGTTTCTTCACAATTCGAGTCAGGAACTACTTCTACTATTAATGGTAATGCTTCTATGCCGAATCCAACTAGTACAGGCTCTACTATGACTGGTCGAAGTGGTAACGGTTATGTTAGAATAACACGTCTATCAATTAAATAAAAATTAAGACATTGTAAAATGTCTTTTTTTAATGGACTATAAAGATTATTCAGAGTATAATTTAAGTAGATAACTAACAAGGAGTGATCAAAATGGATTTTATTAAGGGGACTTTAAAACGTATATTATTTCAAGGGGATAATGGATACCTTGTTGGTTTATTTAAAGTGAAGGAAGCAAATAATGAAAATAGTGAAATAGTGAATCAAACAATAACTTTTACTGGTTATTTTCATGAAATAAATGATATGGATACTTATATTTTTCACGGTAGATTTATTTTTCATCAAAAATATGGGGAACAGTTTCAAGTAGAAAGTTATGAAAGGTTAGAAAGAGAAGATAGGGATTCCATTGTAGAATTTTTAACTAGTGGATTGTTTAAAGGAATAGGAGAAAAGAAAGCTCAAAAAATTGTAGATGTGTTAGGAAAAGATACTTTAAAAATTATTTTAGAAAACCCTGATAATTTGATTTTGATACCTACGATTACTAAAAAACAAGTTGATATGCTTCATAATACATTATTAGAATATGAAAGCAGTTATCAAACTATTTTATTTTTAACTGATTTAGGTTTTTCTACAAAAGAGAGTATGCTAATATATAACAAATATAAAATTAAAACAATGGATACTATTAATAATAATTTATATCAAATCACTTATGATATTTTTGATATTCTATTTAAAAAAGTGGATGCTATTGCTTTAAATAAAGAGTATTCTAAAACGGATAATAGAAGAATAGAAGCAGTGATTATTTATGTTATGACAGAAATGTGTAATATCATAGGGCACAGTTATTTATTAATTGAAGAGATATATCAAAATACTTTAAAAGTTCTAAATGTAAAAATAGAAGAAGAACTCTTCATAAATAATCTGAATAACTTAATTTTATCTAATAAAGTAGTAAAAGATAATGAAAAATATTTTTTGTTTGATATGAATGAAGCAGAGGAATATATCGCTAAGCGAATTAAGTATTTAGTAACCAAAGAAGATGTTACTATTAAAAAATTAGATGCTAAAATTGAATTATTGGAAGATTCTAATCATATTAAATATAACGATGAACAATTATTAGCGATTAAATCTAGTCAAACGAAACATTTTTTAACCATAACAGGAGGACCTGGAACAGGAAAAACAACAATTATTAAAGCAATAGTCAATTTATATAAAGAGCTTAATAAATTATCTTATGATGATTTAATTAAAGAAGTAGTGATGTTAGCGCCAACAGGAAGAGCAAGTAAGAGAATCAGTGAGTCGACATTACTTCCAGCATACACTATTCATAGATTTTTAAAATGGAATAAAGATACTAATAAATTTGCAGTAAATGAATATAATAAAAGTGAAGCAAAAATGGTAATTATTGATGAAGGAAGTATGGTGGATGTTAATTTATTTTATAGTCTTTTAAAAGGATTAAAAACGGATACTAAGATAATTTTAGTAGGAGATTATTATCAATTACCTAGTGTAGGACCTGGTCAAATATTAAAAGATATCATTGAAAGTGATGTAGTACCAGTAATAAAACTAAATTATTTATATCGCCAAGAGGAAGGATCTAATATTGTTAATTTAGCCTATGATGTGAATAGTGGAATCATTGATGATAGTGTTTTTAATACTAATAAAAAAGATTTGATTTTTGAACAAGTAGATAGTAGTTTAGTGATCGATACTATTAAAAAGATTTGTACTAAGCATAAGAAGGACTCTTATAAAGATTTTCAAGTATTAGTACCAATGTATAAAACAATAAATGGAATAGATAATCTTAATAAGATCATTCAGGACATATTTAACCCTAAATCTAGTAAGAAAAAAGAAATTATGGTTGGAGATGTCATATACCGTGAAAATGATAAAATTCTACAACTTAGTAATATGCCAGATGAAAATATTTTTAATGGGGATATAGGTGTTATTAGTAGTATTGACAAAAAAGAAATAATTATTGATTTTGATGGTAATTCAGTTAGATTTACTCCTAGTAATTTTAATAAGTTTAAACATGGATATGCTATTAGTATTCATAAATCTCAAGGAAGTGAATTTAAAACGGTAGTACTTCCTATAGTAGGTGGATATGGTAAAATGTTATATCGTAAACTATACTATACGGCGATAACTAGAAGTAAGAAAAAATTATATTTAGTAGGAGAATATAGCGCACTAAAAAAAGCTAGTTTAAATAATAATTCTGATATTAGAAGAACCACAATAAAGGATAGATTAATAGCAAAAATAGGGAATAATGCATAATATTATTATTTTGTTTCATAATAATAATGGTATTCCAAGAATACTATCATATTTTTGATCAAGAGGTGATAATAATATGAAAAAAACATGGAAGTTTTTAGTAGCAGGGGCACTAGGTGTTGGTGCAGTTGCCCTATATAAGAAGTATAATCCTGATATGATGCACGATATTAAAGCATCAGTAAATAAGATGAGTAAGAACGCTACTAAATCAATCGAAAATATGATGTAGTTAGATATTTCTAACTAGAAAAGCAAGGAGATACCTTGCTTTTATTGTTTTACAAATAAATGTAAAATATAATATGTAATATATAATATAAATAATAAGGTTATTGTAAATAAATAATTTTTATTATATATTAGGATCAAATAAAATAAGGGGAATAATTATATGGAAAATAATGAAATGAAAAAAGATAAGTCTAAAACAATAATTATTATATTATTAATCATAATAATTGCTTTACTAGGAGCCGCATGCATTTATTTAGTATTAAATCAAAACGAATCTGAGCCTAATAATAATAACAATAATAATAATCAAGAACAACCTAGTGATGAACCAATAGAAGAAAATATTGCGATGACTGCAACACAACAAGAATATTTTATGACTAATTTTATTGAAAAATTAGATCAGACTACTTTAACATCTCAACCATTCGAACCAGGTAATTTAACTACTCAAGAAAAATTGCAAATAGCTTTTACTATTGGAGAATTAAAAGACTCAACTATTTCCTATCATACAGTATTAAGTACTTTTCAAGGTTTGTTTGGCAATCAAATATCCATAGATAAAACTAATTATAGTTGTCCTTTTAATCAAGATAGAGCATATTATAATTATAATAGTAGTAATGATACTTATAACTATGTGGAATACTCTTGTATTGGAGGTCAATCTTTTACAAGTATAGTTAATAGATTTGAAGAAGGAACCATTTATGAAGTTGATGGGGAAATAACTTCTGCAACTGTTAAAGTTAGAAAATCTTTTTCTGAGGTTTTCTCTGATATCACTCATATAAGTGCTGAATTGGTTCGTTATGGTACTTTTCAAAATGCAAACAATAAAACCAATGTAGTAGATGATTTTACTAGTGATTATGATGAATCTAATTTTAATAAGTTTACTGATGAGTATTTTATCAATGGAATGGAAGATAACTTAGAAGATTATCCTATTCATACATATACTTTTGGTTATGAAAATGGATCTTACTACTTGCAAAGCTTAACTATAGAGTAAATTTAATTAATAAAATAATAAAAATCTTATATTTTAGTATAAGATTTTTTTGTAAACTTTAGTAAATTGTGACAATATTGTAATTAATTACGTATAAAATTATGATATATTTATAATATATAAGGATGGAGGAGTCTTTATGTTTGGTAAGAAAAAAGATGATAAGAAAATAGATTATCCTAAATTAAATGAAGTTATCAAACTATCCAGAGATATACTTAAAATTATATTAATATTAGGTATTGTTACTTTGGTGGTATTAGCTTCCTATATTTTAAGAGAGTGGAAAGTATTTAGTATTATTAAAACTATTTTAGGAATTTTATCTCCATTCTTTATTGGATTAATTATTGCGTGGCTTTTTGATCCAATTGTAACTTTTATGCAGAAAAAAGGAATTCATAGAGCTTTATCTACGTGTGTAGTATTTGTTCTTTTTATTGCGTTAATTGTTTTAGTAGGAAGTTTAGTGATTCCATCGCTTGGTGATCAGATAAATGAAATTATTAATACAGCACCTAATGTGATTGAAGATCTAACTGGATTCTTTGATAATTTTGTCGATAGATTATCTAAACTTTATGATTATGATTTAACAGGTCTTAAAGCAGATTTTACAGAAGCTTTTAATCAAATCTTTTTATCGATAACAGTTGATTTACCTACTACAATAGTAAATGTTGTTAAATCTATTGTTAGTGGAGGGATAAACTTTATCTTTGGATTGTTTATTGCTTTCTATATGTTATTAGACTTTAATAATGTTAGAAAACATTTATTAGTATTTGTTCCAAAAAGAGTGCATGCAGAAGTAATAACTCTTACAGATAGACTTAATAAGATGTTAAAAAATTATGTTCAAGGAACACTATTAATTATGTTTTTGCTATTTATTTGTCAATCGATAGGATTTACAATAGCAGGACTTAGAGCTCCTTTGGTATTTGGATTATTTTGTGCTATTACTAATGTTATTCCATACTTTGGACCATATATTGGAGGAATACCAGCGGTCATTGTAGGGTTTACTATGGATCCGCTAACTGGAATATTCTGTTTAATATCAGTAGTTATTTGTCAATTCTTAGAAAGTTATTTCTTAAATCCAGTTGTTATGAGCAAAACAATGAAATTACATCCAGTAACAATAATGATTGGTCTATTGATATTTGGACACTTCTTTGGTATACTAGGTATGATCTTTTCAACACCAGTGATATCTTGTGCAAAAATAATATTTATGCATTTTAATGAAAAGTATCAATTATTAAATATGATTAATGATAATAATGAAGAATGATGAAAAAGATGAGTATAGTAAAAACTAATTTAAAGAGAGTTAATGATGGTGGAAATTTAACAATTAGATTACTAGAAAGCTACTTTGGAGTTCGTCGGTAATACCGTTATGCAAGTAAGACCAAAATAGGATGGTACCGCGTTTTATACGCTCCTATAGTTTGGTCTTTTTATTTTTAAGGAGGATATATGAAAATATTTTTGGTAAGTGGAAAAGCCCGTCATGGGAAAGATACGATTGGTAATTTTATTGAAGAATATTGTAAGGAAAATAATATTAAAGTATGCCGTACTCAGATCGCTAAATATTTAAAAATGTATATTAAAGATTATTTTGGATGGGATGGAAGTGAAGAGACTAAACCTAGAACATTACTTCAGGAGTTAGGAACGGATGTCATTCGTGGAAAGATGAATAAACCATACTTTTTTGCTAATAGAACAGTAGAAGACTTGGAAATTTTAAGTAATTTCTTTGATGTAGCAGTAATCACTGATATTAGAGTGCCACTAGAAATAGAATCCATTAAAGAAAAATTTAATGATGTGGTAGTAATCAAAGTAGAACGAATTAACTATAAAAGTGAAATGACTAAGGAACAACAAAATCATAAAATTGAAAATTCGATGAATGATTATCATGATTATGATTATGTATTAATTAATGATACATTAGAAAAACTACAAGAAGATGTAATAGAAGTATTAAAGAAAGAAGGAATAAGCAATGAAAAAAATGACTAGTACAGAAATTAGAAATATGTGGGTATCCTTTTTTGGGAGTAAAGGTCATAAAGTATTAGAAAGTGCCCCTTTAGTACCAATGGATGATGATAGTCTATTGTTTACTAATGCTGGAGTAACACCTTTAAAAAAGTATTTTGATGGAACAGTAGTACCTGATAATAAAAGATTAGCAAGTATTCAAAAATGTATTCGTACTAATGATATTGATAATGTAGGAGTTACCAAACGTCATCAAACATTCTTTGAAATGATGGGAAATTTCTCAGTAGGTGATTATTTTAAAGAAGAAGCATTAGAATTTTCTTTTGAGTTATTAACTAGTGATGAGTGGTTTGGTATTCCCAAAGAAAAAATATATGTAACTGTTTATACTAATGATATTGATGCTTATAATAAATGGGTAAGTTTGGGAGTTGATCCTAGTCATATTGCAAAATTAGAAGGTAATTTCTGGGAAATTGGAGAAGGACCTTGTGGACCAGATAGTGAAATTTTTTATGATAGAGGAGAAGAATATGATCCAAATCATGATGCCCTAGATCGTTTTATGAAAGATGAAGATCAAGAACGCTATGTAGAAATATGGAATAATGTTTTTAGTCAATTTAATTCTAAACATGGATTATCAAGAGAAGAATATCCAGAGTTACCTAATAAAAATATTGATACGGGAGCAGGATTAGAGAGATGGTGCTGTATTTTCCAAGGAGTAGATTCTACATTTGAGACTGATTTATTTGTACCTATCATTAGTCGTATTGAAGAGATAACTGGTAAAAAATATAATGGTGAAATGCCTTATAAAGTAATCGCCGATCATATTAGAGCAATTACAATGGCATTAACCGATGGAGCTATTTTTGAAAATACTGGACGCGGTTATGTTTTAAGAAGATTGTTACGTCGTAGTGTTCGTATGGGTAAAAAATTAGGAATGAATGAACCTTTTATTTATAAATTAGTAGATACCGTAGCATCCATTATGGGAGAATCTTATCCAGATGTAGTAAAAGAAAAAGGTGTTGTTAAAACTTTAGTTTTACAAGAAGAAGAATTGTTCTATAAGACACTAGAACAAGGAGAAAGACGATTATATCAATTAATTGAAGAATCTCCTGATAAGACGATTAGTGGGTATGATGCGTTTAAATTATATGATACTTATGGATTCCCTTTTGAATTAACTTTAGAATATTTACAAGAAGAAGGATATACGACGTCTAAAGAAGAATTTAATAAGTATATGGAAGAAGCTAAGAATCTTGCTAAGAGTAATCGTAAGACAGATGCTAATATGAATATTCAAAATGAAGCACTATTAACATTTACTAAAAAGAGTGATTTTTGGTACGATACTTATGAAATGAAATCTAAAGTAATTGGTTTATTTAAAGATAATGAATTTGTTAGTAGTATTAGTGATACTGGATATTTAATTTTAGATAATACTTGTTTTTATGCGACTAGTGGTGGACAAGTAAATGATATTGGTGCCATTAAAAATGACAAATTTAAAGCAAAAGTAGTAGATGTTATTAAGGCTCCTAATGGACAACATCTTCATAAAATAGAAGTACTAGAAGGAAAGATTTGTGAAGATGATGAAGTAGTAATTAAAATTATGGAGGAAAGAAGATATAAAATAGCAAGAAATCACAGTAGTGTTCATATTTTACAAAAATCATTACAAGAAGTATTATCTAGTAATATTCATCAAGCAGGGAGTTATGTGGATGATGAAAGATTAAGATTTGACTTTACTTTTACTGGTAAGATATTAGAAAATGATATTTTGGAAATTGAAAGATTATGTAATGAAAAAATAAATCAAAATGTTGATGTTATAATCCAAGAGATGCCTCTTGATGAAGCTAAGAAGATGGGAGCCATGGCTTTATTTAGTGAAAAATATAAAGATGTGGTAAGAGTAGTTACTATTGGAGATTCTATAGAACTTTGTGGTGGAACTCATGTAAAAAATACTAGTGATATCAAAAAACTAGCTATTGTAAAATTAGAATCTAAAGGAAGTAATGTCTATCGTATTGAAGCAGCAACTAATGATAACATTAATAAAGAAATTGCTGAGGTAGTAGAAGTTTATGTAAAAGAAATAAGAAAACTTTTAGATAAAGCAAAAAATATTTTAGAAAGTGCTAAAGCAGAAGGAATGGATTTAGAATTTGATGTTGTATTAGAACAATCTAGTTTAGAGTCATATGAAGATATTATTGCAAATAAAAATCAATTAGAATATGTTCAAAATGAAGTGAAAAAATTAGAGAAAAAATACAATCAAGAAAATTTAAATAAGTCTACTAGTAATATTGATAATTTCTTAAATCAAATAGAAGAAATTAATGGTAAGAAAGTAATTATTACCAAAGTTGAAAATTATAGTATGGATGTTTTAAAAAGTATTGTCGATAATTTAATAGTTCATATCAAAGAAGGATTAGTATTTATTGCTAATGTAAAAGGTGATAATGTTAACTTTGTATGTCGTAGTAATATTTCTACTCATGCTGGATTATTGGTTAAGAATGCCTCTGTTAAATCTCTTGGTAATGGAGGAGGTTCTCCTACCTTTGCTCAAGGTGGTGGAAAAACTACAAAGTATTTAGATGAAATATTTAAATTAGTAAAAGAAGAAGTAAAATAAAAAGGAATGATAAAAAATTTATTATCCCTTTTTTTATTTTTTTCTTTAGAAAAATAAAGAAAAAATAAAAATGATTATTTGATTTTTTGAATAAATATATATATTGTTATAAGCGAAGTATGTAATTAAATTATTAGAGGAAAAGTTAAAGTTGAAAATAGGGTGTATTAAGTAAGCGACTAACAAGCATTACTCATGTTTAATGTGTTTGAAAAATTTTAAGGGGAGTTCAATCTATGCTAGAGACGATAAGTGATTTCAAAAATATAATTGAAAATATTAAAAATGATATAAAAAGTACCCGATTTAGAATAATAGAAAATTCTAATAAAGAGTTATTATATTTATATTTCAGATTAGGTAAAATTATAGAAGAAAATAGTAAATATGGTAATAATTTTATAAATGAATTATCTATAGAATTAAAATTGGAGTTTCCAAATATGAAGGGGTTATCTCCAAGAAATTTATCAAGAATGAGAGCTTTTTATAAAGAATATAAAGATGTATCAAATTTGCCAGTACCACTGGCAAATTTACCATGGACTCATAATTATACTTTAATAGAGAAAGTAAAAGAAAGAAGTAAAAGAATTTGGTATGCAGAAAAATGTTTAGATAACGGATGGTCTCAAACAGTTCTAATTCATCAAATAGATTTAAATTTATATCAAAGGCAAAAAGACAATATTAAATTATCAAATTTTGAAAATAAAATGCCTGCAAACCAAAGTAAAATGGCAAAAGATATGCTGAAAGATCCGTATATATTTGAATTATTGAATTTAAAGGAAAATATTGCTGAAAAAGAGATAGAAAATCTAATGTTAGAAAGAATAAAAAATTTATTATTAGAATTTGGAAAAGGATTTAGTTTTGTTGGGAATCAGTATAAAATTAGTACAAATAATACTGACTATTATATAGATTTACTTTTTTATCATTTAGATTTGAGATGTTATATAGTAGTAGAATTAAAAAACACTAATTTTAAACCTGAATATATTGGACAATTAAGTTTTTATATAACAGCCGTTAACAAAACTTTACGAAGAGAGTATGATAATGAAACAATTGGATTATTATTATGCAAAGAAAAAGATAGGTTATCAGTAGAATGGGCATTAGAGGGTACTAGTAATCCAATTGGTGTATCTTCCTATAAAATAGAAAAGTATATCTCAAAAGATATTTTAGAAAAATTACCAACGGAAGAGGATATAAATCTTCATATTGATGTTAGAAATTAATAATATCATTAATAAATTTGTTTTAATTACATTAATGTATTACTGAAATCGAGGATATCAAGAAGAATATCAAAGATAGAAGTAATTTGATCTTTTGTTACAAATATAACAAAAGATTATATGTAGGAATTTTCAATTTCTGCTGGTTGAAATGAGGAGTCACTGTAATTAGTAAGAACAACATATAATCCGATTAGAGCTACTATGAGTGATAGATAAGATGAACCAATTTGTAGTTTGAATGAACTAGTATTTTGATTCGTCTTTTTAGCTAAGTTATAACTTTCATAATTTAATTCTATTGAATATAAAACAATAAAAACAAATATAACTTTAGCTAATAATGCTAAATTTTGTGATTTTTGATTAGTTAAAAATCCATCTTTTTTATGAACTTTTTCTTTTTAATCTAAAATAATAACTATTCCAATTATTAAGGAAAGTATGGATAATATACTATTTAATAATTGACCATCGATGATAGAATTTTTCATCTCTTGTAAATTCTTATTCATACCACAATATATGCTAAAGTATTTTGATTTATAAAAAACATAATTTATGATATACTATGATAGGTGATAATATGAAAGAAGTAATAGAAATATTAACTAAGAATAAGAAAACAATTTCAACTATGGAGTCTTGTACTGGTGGGGCAGTGGTTAATGCCATTACTAATATCGAAGGGGCAAGCGAAGTATTAAAATATAGTGCAGTTACTTATTCTAATGAATTTAAAATAAAAATGGGAGTAGATAGTAAAGTAATTGATAAGTATAGTGTTTATAGTATAGAGACAGCTAATGAGATGAGTAAAAAAATAAGTGATTTTACTAATTCAAATTATGGAATAGGAATTACTGGAAAACTTAATAGAGTAGATAAAAATAATTTAGTAGGGGATGATCATATAGTATTTATCAGTATTTATGATTGTAATTATGATAAATATTATACCAAAGAAGTCAAGGTAGATAAAAGTAGTCGCAGTGCTAATAAGGAAATGATTGTAAATATGGTTACTAATATGCTTTTAGATATTCTTAAATAATATTTCACAAAAAAAACATAATTTTATCACTTTTAATTCGACAAATTGGATTATGATGTAATATGGATATTAAATTGGAGGATTAAAATGAAAGATAGATGGATAATAATGTTAGTTATTGTTATATTAGTATTAGCGACTGTTACCATTATTTTATTAGATGAAACCGAAATAGATGATAGTATTAATTATATAGAATAGTCATTAGTAATAATGATTTTTTTGTTGAATTTTATAGGGTCGAGGAGTATTTAAAATAGAAGATTTATTTGATAAAATAAGATTATAAGATATTATACCCTGTTAATTTTCCTTGATTTTTTGTCATAAATAGTATAAAATACAATTATCTTCTATGTAAGAGGAGTACTTATTATTCTATTGATAGAGAGAGTATGGAGGGTGGAAATACTTAATAGTATATAAGGAAGACACTTACTAATAATGGGAGTCGTGTATTCGCGTTAAGAATTTAAAGCATATGATTATATGGAATTAAGGTGGCACCACGAAATTATTTTCGTCCTTATTGGTGGCACCTTTTTATATTAAAGGAGGATTTTTATGATTACTAAACCTAAAGGATGTTATGATATCTATGGTACGGAAGCTAAAAAGTGGCAATATGTTAACAAGATGATCGATTCATTAATGGAGAAATATAATTACAGTTATATCCGTACTCCTATATTTGAATCTAGTGAAGTGTTTCATCGTGGAATGGGTCAATCGAGTGATGTAGTAACAAAAGAGACTTATGATTTTGTTGATCGTGGTAATAGAAGTATGACTTTACGTCCAGAAGGAACAGCCGGAATTGTTAGAAGTTATATTGAAAATAAAATGTATGGAAATATACCTAATCCTGTTAAACTTTATTATAATGGAACGATGTATCGTTATGAAAGACCACAATCCGGGCGTGATCGTGAATTAACCCAATTTGGAGTAGAATTAATTGGTAGTGACGATCCATTTAGTGATGCTGAAGTAATATCTATTCCTGTTAATTTATATAAAATGTTAGGATTAAGAGAAATTAAAGTTAAAATTAATACTTTGGGAGATAATGAATCACGTTCTTGTTATCGTGAAGCTTTAATGGAATACTTTAAACCTCATTTAAATGAATTATGTGATGATTGTAAAGAACGTTTTAATAAAAATCCATTACGTATTTTGGATTGTAAAGTAGATAAAGATAGTGATATTTTAAAAAATGCTCCAGTAACATTAGATTATTTAAATGAAGAAAGTAAAAATCGTTTTGAAAAAGTAAAAGAATATTTGGAAGCATTAGAAGTAGATTATGAAGTAGATCCTAAATTAGTAGGAGGATTAGATTATTATAATCATACTGTTTTTGAAATAGAGGCACATGTTGCAGGATTTGGTTCTAACAATGTACTAGGTGCTGGTGGAAGGTACAATGGGTTAGTAGAATTACTTGGTGGTCCATCAACTCCTGGTGTAGGATTTGCTTCAGGTATCGGTCGCCTTATTATGGCATTAGATTTAGAAAATATAGAGTTACCTATTAAGGATGATGTAGAAGTATTTATTATGTATGTGTCTGATACAGAAAAAAATTATGCAGCTACTTTAGCTCAAAGCCTAAGAATGAGTGGATTTAGAGTAGAGACGGAATATACTGGAAGAGGGTTAAAAGCCCAGTTTAAACAAGCTGATCGACTAAATGCTAAATTCTTAATTATTTTAAACGATGAAGATTTAAAAAATAATGAATTAAAGATCAAAAACAATAAAACAAAAGAAGAACTAACACTTGGACTTGATTATTTACTATATTATTTAGATGAAGTTTTATTAGAGGATGACGTTGATATAGAATATAGTGAAGAAGAAATAGAAGAAGATGAATGTGATTGTGATGAGTGTCACTGTGAAGGTGAACATAAATGTCATCATCATAAAGGAGAATAAGTATGTTAAAAAGATTATATATTAAAGATTTAGTGAATAAATTTGATGAAGAAATAGAAATACAAGGATATGTAGATAATATTAGAAATTTACAATGGGTACAATTCTTAATATTAAGAGATAAAACTGGTAAAGTACAAGTAACAGTAGAAAAAAGTGAAGAGAAAAATCGTGAATTAGTAGAGACCATTAATAATTTAACTTTAGAAAGTACAGTTAAAATAATTGGTAAAGTAGTAAAGAATGAAAAAGTAAAATTAAATGGTATGGAAATAATACCAACTAGTATTATTGTTACTTCTAGAAGTGAAGAGGAGTTACCAATTAACTATAAGGATAAAGATTCCGTATTAATTGATACTAGACTTGATTATCGTGTTTTAGATTTAAGAAATGAATATAATGCTAATATTTTTAGAATTCAAAGTAAATTTGTAGAAGCTATGCGTGAATTTTTATATCAAAATGATTTTATTGAAATTCATACTCCTAAATTAATAGGTACTGCTAGTGAATCTGGGAGTGAAGTATTTGAAGTAAAATATTTTGATAGATTAGCTTATTTGGCACAGAGTCCTCAATTTTATAAACAAATGGCTATGTCTTCAGGATTCGATCGTATTTTTGAAGTAGGTCCAGTTTTCCGCGCTGAGAATTCTAATACGAATAGACATACAACAGAATTTACGGGATTTGACTTAGAGTTTAGTTTTATTAACTCTGTTGAAGATGTTATGGATTTAGAAGAAGAGTTATTAAAATACGCTTTACAAAAAGTTAAAGATAGTTATGAAGATTTAATAAGAGATGAGTATCATCAAGAAATATTAATACCAGAGGGTAAATTTCCTAGAATAAAATTAGAAGATTTATATAAAGAATTAGAAAATAGATATGGTTATAAAATTTCTGATGATGCTAAATTAGATTTGACTACAGAAGCAGAAAAATTATCTTATAAATTTTCAATGGAAGTCTATAATAGTGAATTCTTATTTGTTACTGATTATCCAAAAGATAAAAGAGCTTTTTATCACATGAGAAAGAATGGTATTCCTCAAGGATATGATTTAATATGGAGAGGAGTAGAAATTACAACTGGTGCACAAAGAGAACATAGATATAAAGAATTAAAAGAGCAAGCACAAGAAAAAGGATTAGATAAAGATGTGCAATTCTATTTAGAGTTCTTTAAATATGGATGTCCACCTCATGGAGGATTTGGATTAGGAATCGATAGACTTACCATGTTGTTATTAGGACTACCTTCATTAAAAGAAGCAATGTTTATTTTCAGAGGTCCTAACCGCTTAAATCCATAAAATGTCAATAAAATGAAAAAAGAGAAGAAAAAAGGTTGTTATAAACAACTTTTTTTGATACAATAAATTTGTATATAATAGAGAGAGGCTAGTGAGTGTGGCGATGAATAACGGAAAAATAAAGAAAGTTACAATAATTGCTTTGATTCTTACTGTTTTTATTATGAGTGTTGCGTATGCAATTTTATATCAAAATTTAAGAATCGATGGTAATGCTAGTGTTATTGCATCTTGGAAAGTAGAAATAACTGGTATTAAAGAAGGAAATAAAACTGGGACGGCAGAAAGTAGTAGAGTACCTTCTTATACTTCGAGTACAGCTACTTTTAATGCAATGTTGTATGACAAAAGTGATAGTATCGAGTATGTAATAACGATTAAAAATAATGGTAAAATCGATGCTAAATTGGATGAACTTACAACGATTAAAGGTGATGATGATACTATTATATATGAGGTATTAGGAGTAAGTGAAAATGATATCTTAAAAGCAGGAGAAGAACGTAATGTTACAGTAAGAGTTAGCATTGATCCTAATAAAGAGGATATTTCTTCTGATATTAGTAGTAATTTGACTATCATTTTTAACTATATTCAAAATGTTTAATACAAAGAAAGATAATTAGGGGATAGTTATTATGAGAGCAATAAATAAAAAAATAGTCTTTGTATACGCGATTGTCATTGCTTACATAATTATAAGAATACTGTCTATCAAAAATAGTGCCTTAGTTATTAGTAACGAGTTAAACGTTGGTATATGGGGTGCTATATTTCTAATAGGTCTATTATTAACGAGACATGATTATAATAGATATTTAGATCAGTATGATAAAGTACAAACAACATTTATAGTAGTAGTTGCGTATTTGATGATCTATTTCGTTTTAGGATTATTTGTAGGATATCAGTATAATGCGTATTCAATTACACCAAAAGGTTTAATTAATAATACGATTATGTTTATGCCAATTATTATATTTCAAGAATATATTAGGCAAGTTTTAGTTAGTTATAGTAATGGCAAGAATAAGTGGTTAGCATTTATTACTGTTATATTTATATTAATTAATATAAATTTCAATAGTTTGTCTAACGACTTTAGAGATGCTGAAACAGGATTTAAATTCTTGTGTTCTGATATTATTCCATTAATAGCTAGTAACTTTGTTTTCACTTATTTAACTTATATTAGCAGTTGTAAACCAGCTATTATATATCGAATGTTAACAACAGCAGTATCTATATATTTACCAATATTACCAAATATCAATTGGTTCTATACTGGATTGTTTGGAATTTTAGTTCCAATTATACTATATGTTTTAGTGAATTATTCGCAAGCAAAGCTAGAGAGAAAAATGACTTGGCAAGAAGAAAGAAGGAATCGACCGATTACTTATGTGCCAGTATTAATTTTAGTTTTCTTAATCGTTGGCTTTGTAGTTGGTTTGTTTAAATATCAACCAGTAGCGGTAATTAGTGATAGTATGGTTCCTCTTTTTGCAAGAGGAGACATGATTGTAGTAGAGCAAATCGATGATGATGATATTGCTAATATTCAAGTTGGGGATGTTATAAAGTTTCAATCCGACAATTATTATGTAATACATAGAGTATATGCTATCGAAGAGACTGACGATGGATTATTATTTACTACGAAAGGAGATAACAATAATGCTCCAGATAGTAAAAAAGTAAGACCTGAGCAAATACAAGGAAGATACAAATTCCATGTTAAATATTTAGGTTTCCCATCTGTGTGGTTGAGCGAAGCATTAAGATAAAGGTGGTGGCGTAGTGAGAAAATTTGATGAATTTGATGATGACGCAACTAGGGATGATGACATATTTAACAATTTTTCGGTAAATGATCACGTATTTAAAGATGGTGATTTTGTTCCGAAAGAAAAGAAAGAAGATAAAAAAGAGCACAAGGTAGAAAATGTTAAAGAAGATTTTGTTGAACAAAATGTAGCAAAGGAAGATAATAAAATGAGAAGAAAAAAAAGTAATGATAATGAAAAAAGTAATAGCTATAAGTTATCCAAAGATTTTATTAAAATAATTGGTTTAACAGTATCTGGTTTATTATTGGTGTTATCACTATTAACAATGGCTAAAAGTTTTGTACCAGCACAAAAGACAGAAGATGTAATTCTATCTTATAATGTTACTAATTCAGCAGATTATCGAGTTAATCTGGTGGAAAATAATTTCTATGAAACTCCATTTTTAGGTAAAGGAGAATTAGTACCAGTAACATTTATTGATGATATTGAAATTGATTTTTCAAGTTTCTTATCAGCTAATACTCAATTAGATATGAATTATAATTATAGTATCACTGGTAATATTACAGCAACAGCAAGTGATAATGGTCAAGAAGATAGTGGTGGTAAGATTTGGACTAAAAATTATACATTTGTAGAACCTAAATCTTTAACATCTAATGGATCTACTGGATATAATATTCAGGAAAAAGTAACTATAGATTATAAAACTTATAATGATTTAGTAAATCAATATAAGTTAAAAGCAGCAGTGCCAATGGATGCTGTATTAACTGTTACATTAAATGTAGAAGCTAATAGTGATGTAAATGGAACAGCATTAAATGAATCAAATTCAGTAAGTGTTGAAATTCCATTGTCAGTATCAACAGTTATGATTACGGAAGATGGAGATGAAACTACTCCAAAAACTTTAGTAAATTCTGAAGAGATTCCAGCTAGTAGAAATTATGTATTATTAGGTATCAGTATTGTTATATTCCTTGGTTCATTAGCAGCAACAGTTTACTTGTTAAGAGGATTAAGAAAGATGACAGAAGATCATAGCTTATTAATCAAATTTAATAAGATTATGAGAGATTACAATCAAGTTATTGTTGAAATTGAAGAATTACCTAATGTTCCAAATGCTGCAGTTATCGAAGTTAAGACATTCAAAGATATGTTAGATATTCAAAAAGAATTACATTTACCAATTATGTGTTCTAAAGCTAAAGATGATGATTTAACAAATAATGTCTTCTATATCGTAAATCAAAATCAAATATTTAAATATAGAATGAACGCTGAACCTGAAAGATTTTAAAGATAGATAAAACAACTTCAAATTTAAAATGAAGTTGTTTTTTTAT
>CALVYX010000087.1 GCA_944372315.1 uncultured Bacilli bacterium | reverse complement strand
CCTCTAGAAGCTGTTCTAGAAGAGTTTAATGATAAATCTATTATTAATAAAATTTATAAATTACAAGAAACTGTGAATTCTATTTGATTATTCATTTGTTGCACTTGACTTTTTAATTAAGAAATTTACCCTTCATTATAAAAGCCCTTTTGATATAGTTTTTGCTTTATTTTATATTCTAATTCTTTACCATTGTATTTTTTTGATAATTTTTTATATAGTTTATCATATTCTTTTTTCATAATATCCTGGTCATCGATTTTTATTTTATTCACTTCATTAATAACCACCTCTTTAGTATAACCTTGCATTACTAAATAATCTAATATCTTCCTTTTTAATAAATTATTTCCTTTGTTATGATTAGTTTTTATTTGCCTATCTATTATTTTATTTATTTTCTCTATTTCTAATTCTTTATCAAAAATATCAATATTATTATTAATAATATCTTCGCTAATACCTAATTTAAGTAAAGATTCTCTTATTTTATATGGTCCATCATAGCTTAATTTTATTCGATCGTTTATATATGCTTTCGTATAAATGTCATCATTTAAATATCCCTGTTTTATTAAAAGATCAATTGCGTTATCAATAAGATTTTGATTTACTCCTTTTTTTGTTAAATAATCTATGATTTCTTTTTTACTTCTCATTTTGATTTTTAAATAATTAAGAGCTAAATCATAAGCAATGTAAGAAGTATTTTCTTCTAATAATTTATCTATTTGTTCCTCATCAATATTTTTATTTATTAATAAGTTGTGTTTCAATATTAAATCTTCATGTAATAAAATATTAGTATTATTATCTAATCGAAGTTTATATTGTCCATTTTTTAACTTTGTATATTTTTCTATAACCATATAAATTCACCTCTATTTATATTATAATCTATAAATCAGACAAATAAAAAGAATCTATTTAGATTCCTCATTATTTTCTTTATTTTTAATTATTATTAAACCTTCAGCTATTTCTTCTAATGCTCTTCCAATATTTTTATGAGACACATATTTATTAATTGGCATTTGAAAATAGTCTGTTCTAGTCATTTCTTTACTACGTCTTGCTGCTATATGCACTAGTTGGTATTTTGAATCGACAATATTTAATAGTTTGTCAATAGATGGATATATCACTTTATCACACTCCCTATTATTAGGATAAACCTGTTTACATTTTTTTTCAATAGATTGACTTTAATTAGACAATAATTGACACGTATGTTAATCTTTTTCTGTTTCTTTGATTACATAGATAGGTCTATTTTTAGTTTCTAAATAAATTTTAGATAAATATGTACCTATAATTCCAATACAAAATAGTTGAATACCACTAACAAACAAAATAATACAAACTAAACTTGGCCATCCGCTAACTGGATCTGACCAAATTAAAGTTCTAATGATAATAACAATAATCATAATAAAAGATAATAAACAAAAAAATAGTCCAATAATAACGGATAAAATTAATGGTATAGTAGAAAATCCAACGATTCCTTCAATAGCATAAACAAATAATTTAAAAAAGTTCCATTTAGATTTTCCGGCTACTCTTTCAACATTTTTGTATTCTAACCACTTAGTTTTAAATCCCACATAACTAAATAATCCTTTAGAATAACGATTGTATTCTTTTAAAGATAAAATAGCATTAACCATTTGTCTAGTCATTAATCTAAAATCCCTTGCTCCATCCACCATTTCTGTTTTAGACATTTTATTTATGATTTTATAAAACAGTTTAGCAAAAAAACTTCTAATTACTGGTTCACCTTTTCTTGAAATTCTTCTTGTTCCTATACAATCATATTCACCATTCTTAATATTATCATACATTTCTATCAACATCTCTGGTGGATCTTGTAAATCAGCATCCATAATTGTTATATAGTCACCTGTTGCATAGTTAAGACCCGCATACATAGCAGCTTCTTTTCCAAAATTTCTAGAAAAAGAAATAAATCTTATTCTCTCATCTTTTTTTACCATATCTTTAATTACTTCTAAAGTTTTATCAGTTGATCCGTCATCAACAAAAATGACCTCAAAAATAACTTTCAATAATTTTTTTGATACTTTATTTATCTCATTATAAAAATAAGGTAACGCTAATTCTTCGTTATAACAAGGAACTATAACCGTCAACTTTTTCTTCATAACATCACCTTATTTTTTATCATAATTATCAATATAATCTTCAATTAACTTTACCATATTTGAAGTATTACTTACATATTTTTTGGGTTTAAAAGTTTCAGCTTTTTTTAATATCTTATCCAATTTATCAAAATCTTTTAATTCTAAAATATACCCTTCTTTTGTAAACTTCTTTATAATTTGTAATTGATGATCATTTACATGTTCCTTATATTTTGAAAGTCTTGCTGCAGCAATTACTTTCTTACCATTTTTTAAGCCTGCTAAAATAGAACCTACTCCACCATGTGTAATTAATATTCGACATTCGCTCATTAAATCATTAAATTTATCTGCAGGTATCAAATCAAATGTTTCCATTAAATCACTTTCATATTTTGTAGTACCTATTTGGGCGATTACTTTTTCTTTAATATTACCTTTTTTTATTTGTTTTTCAACAGCTTTTAAAAGACGTGAAAAATCTTTATCTTGTGTTCCTAAAGTTACTAATATCATAATATCCCCCCTAATAAATCCATCCGCCATATTTAGCTTTAGGATATAATTTCAACATATCTTCCCATTGAACTATAAACAAATCAGCAAACTTATAAACCATTTTCCCAGTCACTGATTTAGTCTCAGAATTAGCAAATGTTTCGATATATACTATTTTACTACCAAAAATTTTCCCAATACAACACATTGGTCCTGCTGTATGAGCACCTGTTGTTACAATTACATTAGGTCTTATTTTTAAATAGAAAAACAAACTCTTAAAGCAATTATATAATAATTTAAAAGGATACACTAACATATTAGACTTTGTACCATATACTAAATAATTTACTCTTTTAGGATATTTATCTTTTAAGTACATATTAGATTTCGTTTTTTCTGTAATAATATGAAAATCATATTTGTCGAACATACTCTTTAGTTGCATTAATTCTGATAAATGTCCACCTGTTGAAGAAATAAATAAAACTTTTTTCATCAAAACCACCACTCTTTTTTAACTCATAATAGCATTATCTAGAAAATCAATCCATTTATCTGTAATTTCTTCTTTAGAAAACTTCTTGGCTTTTTCTAATGCTTTTTTACCCATTTCTTTTCTTAATTTAACATTAGTCATAAGTTCTTCTAACTTTTTAATCATTTCAGTTTCATCTCTATTCTTAATTACAAATCCATCTATATTATTACTAATAATATCATTAATACCGCTTTCCGTCTCATAAGCAATACATGGAACCCCAACACTCATAGCCTCCAATAATACCATTGGTAATCCTTCACTAATAGATGTCATGATAAAAATACTACTTTTATATAATTCATCTAAAACTTCATTATGAGTTTTACTTCCTAATAATAATACCTTCTTTGTTAGTTTGTTTTCTTTAATTTGGTTAGTTAAATTATCTTTTTCTTTACCATCACCAATAATTTTAAAAGTCCATTTATTATCTTTTAATTTACTAGCAATATCAATAATTTCATTTATTCTTTTACCTGCATCTAATCTACCAACAAAAATAACATTATTATTATCTAAATTAGAACTTTTATGTACTATTTCTTCTAACATATTAGGAATAGTCATAACTTTAGTATTAGATCCTCTTAAAAATTGTTCATAATCTTTTTTTAATCCATCAGTTAAAGCCAAAACATAATCAATGTTAAAATAATTATAATACATAGTTCTTATATATTTTTTATTATTGTTATGATGATAATGTTCTTGCGCTACTTTCAAAATATTTTTATTCCCATATCTATTTAATAAAGTAGTAAACTCAATACGAGTAGACACTACAATACCTTCTTTTATATTTTTTATTTCTTTTTTCATCATAAAATGTTTTTTCCATAAAATTCTACTAGCTACAAAAGAATTTTTGATCATAGATATTATTTTTAAGTTTTTAATAGCATAAAATAATTCTTCTTTGTTAGGACGCCCTTCATACAAATATTTTATCTTTACTCGTTTATCTATATCATAAATATTATCCCCTGATAATTTATAAAAACATATAATTTGAACATCTTTATCCTTACATAAGCTATTAGCGGTATTAATAGTAGCATTTTCAATTCCTCCTACTCCTAAATGAAGAGATAAAAATGTTACTTTATTTCTATTTAATTTTTTCTTTTTAACTCCATCAAATAAATTTAATGCAAATACCGATATAAATGCTAAATAGAAACTAACTGAAGGTGCACCAAATACATGCCCTATAAAGAAACCAAAACCTATTCCTATAGCTGTTCCATATCCATAAATAATTTGTTCAAAACTAAGCTTAAATCTTGATTTAAATGTAGTTATAGCTACTGTAAAAATAATCATTCCCACCGGTAACATATATATAATAAATCCAATAATACCATATCTAAACAATATATCAAATAAGTCCATTTCTACTAATTTAGATATCCATCCATTATTAATAACTTCACGATTAGAAAACCCTATTCCAAAAAATTTATCTATCATAGAACTATCTTTATATATCTCATATGCTGATTGTAAAAGAACATCTCTACCGCTTAACATAACAATCTTTTGACCATCTGCTACTTGGCATTCTAACTCGCCTGTTTCTTTATTATTAATGATTGTACCATTATAATAATCATTTTGACAATCTATTCGCTTTTCCAAATTAACATTAGCTGGAGTATAGTTTTTAACTGCAATAGATACAATTATAATTAATGCTACTAAAATAAATTGTTTAAGCTTTTTTCTTATATTAAATAGATAGTAAATAGTTAAAAATGAAGTAATAATTAACATTCCATAATAAGGTGCCTTAGTCCCTATCGATAAAATAGCTATTATTGTTATAATAATCATGGCACAATGTTTCACAGTGAACTTCCTATCTAAATATAGAAATAAGAATGGGTATAAAATAGTTAATATTGCAGATATTTCATTGGCAGAATAAAACCAACCTACAATTCCATACCCTTCATTATTGTTATAAGAATTAAATCCAGTCTTAGTTATGGTTGGAACAACAATCATAATAGCATAAACTAATAAATTTAGAACAAAAAGGTTAATCACTTTTTTACGATCTATTTTATATTGATCAACAAAGTTAATACATGAAATAAATAAAATTGGAAAATATGAATATTTAAAAATATATACTATTTCGTTATACAAAAACTCAAAATTAAAGAAAAACTCTTTTTTTGTTAACAAATATAAAAGATAGAAAATTCCTAAAAGAACAATATAAATAATTGATGTCTTACGATATTTTGATCTATTAAAGAAGAATAGATAACATAACATAACGATGATAAATATCCCTCTTACAATTACTCCTAGTGATACAATCGCTACATCAAATCTTGTCATTAATGATGTTATTAAATCTATAAATGGTTGTAATAAAATAAACATATATAAAATCTTTAAATATTTATCTTTCATATTGCCACCTCTTTATTTCATGTTGATACAAATATCATAACATAACGATTTTTATATATCAACCGCGCTATAATTATTACTGTACTTTTTTTATTCTCTTTTTTTATCTAATGTAAATTTTTATCTATTGTTTTAAAGTAAAATGTCAAATTTTGTCTATTGTTCGACAGTTTTAACTAAAATTTGACGTTTAAATTTTTTAATTGCCTTATATATAGTATAATCATATTAGATAAATATATAATAGGGAGTTGGTATTATATGAAAATCAAAAAAATATTTAAATCATCGATCATAATATTAACTTTAATGTGTATTAGTATATGTTTAATTCCAGTAGTAAAAGCTTTAACTTACACACAATATACAGCAAGAACAATAGCTTATTTAGGATTGAATGTTCGTAGTAGTGCTTCATCTAATGCAACTATAGTTGGTAGTTTACCACATAATTCTACTTTTACTTATACCGATAGCGATATAGTTAAAAATGCTAATGATTCATGTAAGGAATGGGTATATGTAGCTTCTAAAAACGGATATGTATGTAAAGAATATACTGAAATTACTAAAACGGAACAAATAACTGATGAGAATGATAACGAAATGTCAGAAATGACTGATGAAGAATTCGATGCATACTTAGATAGTCAAGGATTCCCTGAAAGTTATAAAACAAAATTAAAAGAACTTCATAAAAAATATCCTTCTTGGGTATTTAAAGGTGTTAAAACTAATAGAGATTGGACAAGTACAGTAAAAGAAGAAAGTGAAATTGGATATAGTACTTACTATATGGACGCAATAAGAGAATCAGCAGGGCATGAAGCATATTTAAATACTGATAGTCACTATGATTGGTCTACTAATTTATTTACTGGATATGATGGATGGTTTTTCTTAGCAAACGAACAAACAGTAGCATATTTCTTAGATCCAAGAAATTATTTAAATGAATCTAGTATCTTTATGTTTGAAAGTCTATATTATGATGCTAGTTATCAAACAAAAGATAAATTAAGTAGTATCTTAAGTACTAGTAAATATAACGATTACATTTATAATGCTGGAAAAGAATTTAATTATTCGCCTATCGCATTAGCTATAAAAATAAGACAAGAAGGAACCATTGGAAACAGACCTACTAATGGTACAACTAGCGTAAGATGTAATTCTAATCATTTATATGATCCGAATGGAACTTTATACTCATCCCCTTTGTATAATTTCTTTAATATAGGAGCATCATCTAGTCCTAGTAATGCCGATTTAAATGGATTATGTTATGCTGCTACAACTAATTCCAATTATTTATTACCATGGAATACAGAGGAAAAAGCAATAAGAGGTGGTACTAAATGGATAGCAAATCAATATGTTAGTGCTGGCCAATATACGAACTATTTTCAAAAATTTAATACTTCTAATCCAAATACCGAAATTTGGCATCAATATATGACGAATTTGGAAGATCCTAAATCACAAGCTAGTATTTTATATAATTTATATGCTCAAACCAATATGTTAAGATCGTCATTTGTTTTTTATATTCCAATATATAATAATATGCCTAGTAAAACAGAACTTCCTACTCCAGGAAATCCAAATAACTGGTTAACTTCATTAACAGTTAAAGTAGGAAATACAACTAATTCTGTATCTAATTTTAATGGTAATACTACTTCGTATACCATCAATGTTGCAAGTAATATCAATAATATCACAATAAATAGTACTACAGTAGCAAAAACATCATATGTTTCTATTGATGGTAGTGCTAAATCTTTAAAAACGCAATCAAAACAAGTAGCTTTAAAAAATAAAGAAAGTACTTTCAATATCGTGGTAACAGCTGGTAATGGTAATACAAAAACTTACACAATAAAAGTGATTAAAGAAGATGTACCAGCAGGAGAACAACCAACAATTGAAGAAATGCTAGAAAAAGCTAACTTAAACTACACAGCTGAATACATTAGTGGAATCACATTTGGTACTGGTAGTACTACTTTAACCAATCAATTATTAAAAACAAATAGTTTTGCTACAATTCAAATTACTAATAATCAGGGAGATGCGAAACCAACAGGAGCGTTAGGTACAGGGGATAAAGTAAAAATAACTAGCAATAATGAAACTAAAACTTTTGAAATAGTACTATTTGGTGATATTAATGGAGATGGTACTATTAATAATGTGGATTTATTAAGAGTACAAAAACATATTTGGAAAGATACTAATTTAACTGGTGCTTTTTATAAAGCAGCGGATATTAATAAAGATGGAGCTATTACTAATGTTGATTTATTAAAAATTCAAAAACATATTTGGAAAGATGCAATCATTTCTCAAAATTAAGGAGGTACAATATGAAATTAAGAAAAGGAAAACTATTAGGATTTATAATTCTCACATTATTTCTTGGATTTATATTTAAACTAGATGTTAATGCTGCTAGTGCTAGTGTATCAGTAACTAGTAATAAATCAAGTTTAGTTGTTGGTAATACAGTAACTTTTACTGTAAGAGTCCAAGCAAATAGTGCAATTGGTGCGTGGGATTATGCTACTAATGTATCTAGTAATTTAACTTATATTAGTGGTAGTCCAGTATCTAAGAGTGCTAATTTACCATCCAACGATTCAACTAAAGTAATTACTTATAGTTTTACATATCGAGCAAATTCGTCTGGAACCGCAACTTTTAATTTTAGATTAAGTAATTTATTAGATTATAAAACAGAAAGTTTAATGAGTTTCCCAGCTAATACTTCAAGAAGTGTAAAAGTAATTACACAAAATGAATTAGAACAAAGTTATAGTAAAAATAATAATTTAAAAAGCTTATCGATTGAAGGATATCAATTATCCCCTACTTTTAATAAAAACACTTTAGAATATAACGTTGAAGTTCCTAATTATGTTACTAAAGTAAAAATAAATGCTACTAAAGAAGATAGTACAGCATCTATTCAAGGTACTGGTGAAAGAGAAGTTAGTGAAGGTAAAAATAAACTGGAAATCAAAGTTACTGCACAAAACGGATCAGTTAAAACTTATGTTATTAATGTAACTGTTAAAGAATTGGATCCAATTAAAGTTAAAGTAGACAATGAAGAATTTAATGTTGTTAGAAAAGAATCACAAATAACTGCTCCTAATACTACTTTTACTAAAACGACTATAAAAATTAACGATCTGGAAGTTCCTGCTTTTGAAAATAAAAAATTAGGATATATATTAATAGGACTTAAAAACGAAGATGGAGATATCGCTTTATACATATATGACGAAAAAGAAAATGCTTATACTCCTTATTTAGAATATAATTTTAAAGCTTCTATCATTTGTATCATTGATGATATAGATAAAATTCCTAAAGGATATAAAGAAGTTAAAGTAAAAATAGATGGTAAAAATGTCACGGCTTATCAAAAAAATGAAAACTCTAACTTTTATTTATTCTATGGTGTTAATGTAGAAACTGGAAAAGAACATTTATACGTATATGACAGTGAAGAACAAACAGTTCAAAGATATAACGATGAGGAAATAAATATAGAAGATGATAATAACAATGATGAAATATATCAATATGTAATCATTGGTCTTGGTTCATTATTAATTGTTACTTACCTAGTGTTATTGATATCGTTAATCAATAACAGTAGGAAAAAAAAGAGAATACAAATGAAAAAAATGTCAAAAAAAAGAAGATTAGCTGAAGATGATAATGACAATCATAATACTATAGATAACGATAACAATGATAATAATACTAATGCTGAAGAGAAAGAAGAAAAATAAATTCTTCTTTTTTTGTGTAAAGATAAACCTAATTAAAACCAAAATATGGACAAAATAGTAATTTCATAGTATAATTTCATAGTTAGTTCTTTTATTATTAAAGAAAGGAGAAAATATGAATAAAAACCAAAAAGAAACTAAAATAATAGTTCTTGGTGGTTTAGGTGAAGTCGGAAAAAACATGTATTGTGTAATGCATGAAGACGAAATTGTTATTATAGATGCGGGTGTTTCTTTTCCAGATGGCGGACTTTTAGGGATCGATTATGTATTTCCAGATTATACTTTTTTAAAACAAAATCAAGATAAAATTAAAGCTTTAGTTATAACTCATGGACATGAAGATCATATTGGTGGTATACCATTTTTATTACAATCAGTAAATATCCCTGTAATTTATGCACCTAACCAAGCTAAAGAACTTATTGCTTTAAAACTAGAAGATCGTAATATTAGATATGATAACTTATTTGTTTATACGGACAAAGACGTATTGAAATTTAAACATATTCAAGTAGAATTCTTTAGAACCACTCACTCTATTCCCGATTCACATGGAATAGTAATTACTACACCTAATGGTAGAATTGTAACTACAGGAGATTTCAAATTTGATTTTACTCCTATAGGACCAATGGCAGACTTACATAAAATGGCTGAATTCGGACAAAAAGGGGTTGACCTACTTATCAGTGATTCTACTAATGCTTTAAATGAAGGAATATCTATTAGTGAAACTAAAGTAGATAATGCTTTAAATGAAATATTTGATAAACACGAAAACAGTCGTATTATTATTGCTACATTTGCATCAAATATTTATAGATTAAAACATATTGTTGAAACATGCTACAATCATAATAGAAAACTATGTGTGTTCGGTCGTAGTATGGAAAACAATATTGAAATATCAATCAAAGGTGGTTATATAGATCATAAAGATGTATTAATAACTCCTGAAGAAGCTAATAACTTAAAACCTAAAGAAGTTGCTATACTTTGTACAGGTTCACAAGGAGAACCACTAGCAGCACTATCTAGAATTGCTAATAATAGTCATAAACAAATAAAATTAAGACCAGATGATGTAGTAGTATTCTCCTCATCTCCTATTCCAGGTAATGCTTTAGCTATTGGTAGAACAATAAACAAACTATATTTACAAGGAGTAAGAGTCTATACTAACACATCACTAAACGATATTCATACATCAGGGCATGCTAATATTGAAGAATTAAAGTTAATGATTCGATTACTGAAACCTAAATATTTAATGCCTTTCCATGGTGATTATCGTATGTTAAAAAATCATGCTAATATCGGTATTGAATGTGGAATTCCTAAAGAAAATACATTTGTATTACAAAATGGAGATGTTCTAATATTAAAAAATCACATAATTACTAAAGGAGAACCAGTTATTGCTAGTGACATTTATGTCGATGGTAATAGATTAGGTGAAATAAATGGTGCAGTTTTACGTGATAGAAAAATAATGGCTAGTGATGGAATATTAGTAGTAATTGCTAATATTGATATGAAAAATAAAACATTATTAATTAAACCAAATATTACTACAAGAGGATTTATATTAATAAATGAAAATGAAGAACTAATAAGAAAAATAGAAAATATAGCTGCTAATGCTATACAAGAAAAACTAAAAGAAAATAATGCTACTTTCAACGATATTAAAAGTCAAATTACTACTGATTTATTTCCATTTATTTATGAAACAACTGGTAGAAAACCAATTATCCTACCAGTAGTACTTGATATCAAAAAAAATAATAACTAAAAAAGAGTTCATGTTGAACTCTTTTAATTTGTACTAACAACATAGGGGTTACTACTTGTTCCATCACCACCTGATATTTCTACATTTGATTTTAAATTAATAACTGGTCTTACTCCTGCAGTAGAAACCACATTATTATAATAAAGATATCCCATGTTACGAACAATAGACCCAAATGCCCCATACTCGTAATAAAGTGGAGACATAGTCCAATAATCTATATTTTCATATAAATAGTAACTACTATTAACATTAGCAGCATTTCCTCCAGCATAGATTACTTCATCTACAGTTATTAAACCTATTGGATAAGATAACATATTATTACCTTTACCATACATCGTATATAAATCCTCATTCTGTGGACATTTATACTGTGGCTGGAATATATTAAACATTCTATTAGTCACACCATAATAAGTAATATACTCTCCATAACCAAATGTAGTATCATTAGCAGACCATGTTTGAGAAACAGAGGCTACACTTCTATCTCCACAAAATCCACTATCTGCTATATAAGAAGCATAACTAACCAAATTGTTTCGATACCAAGCATCTAACATTGTTTTTATTGTACTATCGTTAACATTAGCATGAGCCGAATCATAATTACTGCTTGGAATGAAACCATACATATAACCTAAATATGCGTTATCATTTGTATCGGTGTTAAATGAACTCTCTCCAATAGTTGCGGCACTTCCTGTTGTATCCGGCACTTCTCCTTGATAGATCAATCTCACTGATTTATCTTCATTAATTCTCACAATCCTCCAATAAAAATCAGCAAAACTTACATAATTATTTTCCACTGCTCCTCTATAATAATATACTGTCTTTCCATCTTCGGTATTTTGATTAGTATAATATAATCCTTTCGTTCCATCTTCTTCACTTGATTTACTAAAGTCAATATTACTATCGTTTTTTTATTCATTGTCTTCTAAAATAATATCAGCTAAAGTTGGGACCGGTATTACAGGATCACTCGGAGTTAAACTTTGCCCATCGTCTTGTATATAATTTAAAGTTACTGTTAATTCTTTTACTGGATTATCTGGTATAGATACTGCATTTATGTCAAATTCGGTTGTGATTGTAAATGTCTTACTTTCTCCTGCTAATAATCTAGTTCCTTGTTGGATCCCTTCTATTCCATATATTATTACATAACTTCCACTATTACTGATATCAATACTATCTAATATAGCATCTAATGTCCCATAATTTTGTACTGTTATGGTAAAAGTCATTTTATCGCCTGACTCTTTTACTCCTACATTAAATGTCATAGTAGTATTACTATAGGTTGGTCCACTGATATTATACGCTCTTCCTGTTGGAGTGCTTTCTACACTATTGATTCTGATTCCCCAACTATCTGTTAGGTTACTTGTTCCTTGAATATTTAAATTTGTTGATAATACTGCATACCCTACTGCTATAAATACTACTGCTATCATCATTACTATGATGATCTTTGTTTTCTTATTAAAATACACATTACCAACTCCACTCCTACTATTTTATATATACATTATACCTTTAAAAGGTATTTCTATCAAGAAAAAAGAGACTATTATTTTGCCTCTTCTTGTGCTCTGGTTTCTCTTACTACTGTAACTTTAATAGTACCTGGATATTGCATAGTCTCTTCAATCTTATCCTTAATATCTCTTGCTACTTTATGTGCTGTTAAATCATCGATTTCATCTGGTTTAACAATGACTCTTAATTCACGACCAGCCTGTACAGCATAAGTTTTTTCTATTCCATCCATTTCGTTAGCGATATTTTCTAGTTGCTCTAAACGTTTAATGTAATTTTCTAAGGAATCATTTCTAGCACCTGGACGAGATGCTGATAGGCTATCAGCAATAGCTACAATAATAGAAATAATAGATGTAGCTTCGGTATCCCCATGATGAGATGCAATAGCATTAATAACTACATTACTTTCATTATATTTTTTAGCTAAATCTACACCAATCTCTACATGACTTCCTTCTATTTCATGATCAACAGCTTTTCCAATATCATGTAATAATCCTGCTCTTTTAGCTAAAGCAATATTCTCACCTAATTCACCAGCTATAAGTCCCGATAAATGTGCAACTTGTTTAGAATGCTCTAATGCATTTTGACCATAGCTAGTTCTAAAATATAGTTTACCAATAATTTCTACTAATACTGGATCAACTTTAGTAATTCCTAATTCAAACAAAGCATCATTACCATATTCAATAATCTTAGCTTTCATTTCTTTACTTACTTTATCATATAACTCTTCAATTCTAGTTGGATGAATACGTCCATCTTTAATTAATGTTTCTAGAGTAACTCTAGCAATTTCACGACGTAGTGGATCAAAACTAGATAACACTACGGCTTCAGGGGTGTCATCAATTATCAAATCAACACCTGTAATAGCTTCAATCGTTCTTATATTTCTTCCTTCTCTACCAATGATACGACCTTTCATCTCATCGCTAGGTAACGTAACAACTGTTACTGTTTGTTCGTTAGCTAAATCCGCTGCGTATCTTTGCATTGATAAAACCACTAAATCTTTAGCTTTTTTATCAGCAATCAATTTTGCCTCATTTTCTTTTTCTTTAATGTATACTGCTATTTCTTTAGACATTTGCTCTTCTACTTTTTTCATCATCAAACTATGAGCTTTGTCTTTACTTAAACCAGAAATTTTACTTAATAAATCAAGTTGCTCTTGTTTTAAGTCTTCCACTTTTGCACGCTCGTTTTGGATCTCTTCTTGTTTAGATAATAAACTATTCTCTCTCTCATCTAGAGCAATATCACGTTTTTGATATAGCTCTTCTCTCTTATCCATATTATTTTCACGTTGAATAAGACGATCCTCAGAAATCTTTAATTCATTTTTTCTCTCTTTTATTTCTTTATCCGTTTCTATCTTTAACTTATGTATTTCTTCTTTTGCTTCTAATAAAGAATCACGTTTTGCTTTTTCAGCTTCTTTTTTAGCTTTTTCTATTATTTCTTCAGCTTTTTTAGTTGAATTTTTTTCTTTCATATTATTAGCTAAAAAACTTCCCGCAACACCAGTTGATAATCCAATTACGACTAGCAAAATGGAGAATAATAAATCCATATTTTTACCTCCATTTCTATTTATGTTAAAAATTTTTTAATCATTAACATCTAATTCTATTGTAGTTTTTATTTATTGATAAGTCAAGAAAAAAGAGTATTGCTACTCTTTTAGTTCTTATTCTTTAGTCTTAGTTTTCTTAATAGAAATACCATAATAATCTCGAATTTTATCTTCTAATTCATTGCATAAATCTTTCTTTTCTTTCAGTAAAAGTTTTACGTTCTCTTTACCTTGTCCTAATTTTTCTCCATTATATGCAAACCAAGCTCCACTTTTTTCAACGATATTAGCATTAACTGCTAAATCAATGATTTCTCCTTCTCTACTTATTCCTTCTCCATACATAATATCTACAGTTGCTGTTTTAAATGGTGGAGCTACTTTGTTTTTAACCACTTTAACTACTGTTTTACTTCCAATGACATTTTCTCCTAACTTTAATTGTTCACTACGTCTTACATCCATTCTAATAGTAGAATAGAATTTTAAAGCTCTTCCTCCAGTTGTAGTTTCAGGATTACCAAACATTACTCCTACTTTTTCACGTAATTGATTGATAAAAATTGCAATAGTATTTGTTTTATTAATAGTACCAGATAATTTTCTTAAAGCTTGAGACATAAGTCTAGCTTGAAGTCCTACATGAGAATCTCCCATTTCACCATCAATTTCAGCTTGAGGAACTAAAGCTGCTACAGAATCAATTACAATAATACTTACTGCTTCACTCCTTACTAACGCTTCACAAATTTCTAAAGCTTGCTCTCCTGTATCTGGTTGTGACAAAAGTAATTCATTAATATTTACTCCTAAACTTTTTGCATAATTAGGATCTAATGCATGCTCAGCATCTATAAAAGCTGCTCTACCACCTTGCTTTTGTGCTTCTGCAATTGCATGAAGAGCGAATGTTGTTTTACCGCTTGATTCTGGACCATATATTTCTATTATCCTTCCTTTAGGATATCCACCTATTCCCAAAGCTATATCAAGAGATAAAGATCCACTAGGACATACATCTATTTCCATGTGTTTATTATCTCCCAATCTCATGATCGAACCTTTACCAAATTGTTTTTCAATATCACTTAATACTTGTTCTAATGTCTTATCTTTATCTGTTATTTTACTCATTTATATTACCTCCATAATTTTTACTACATTTAAATCATACACTATTTTTTTATGAATTGCAAGAGTTTTTCAAACAATTGTTTGATTTTAACTTTTTCCTTTATTTTTAGGCATAAAAAAAAGATTTTGTTTGTAAAAATCTTTAATTTTTTTCATCTTTTTTATCTAAAATTAATTTTTTATTCATATTGTAATATTCAATCATAGATATAATAGACATAATTGTTGCAAAGTATAATAAGAAATCTGCAACTCTAATATTAATTAATTCAAATGGCAAATTATAAAAGAAAGTAAGTGCTGTTCCTACCATTAGTGATGCTGTTTTTAATTTACCAGAACCAATTGCTGCTACTACTTTACCACGACTTGCAGCTTCCATTTTAATTGCATTAACAATAATATCTCTTAAAACAATAACTACTGGAATAATAGCATTGATAAATCCATTAGCTGCTAAAATAATTAATACTGAATTTACTAATACTTTATCTGCTATAGCATCTAACATTTTCCCAGTATTCGTAATAAGGCCATATCGCCTCGCAATATATCCATCTAAAAAATCAGTTAAACTAGCAATGATAAACAATCCTCCTGCAATTAAATATCTAGAATCTACTAAAATATCACTGATATAAAATTGCGGAAAATTAATATTTACTGCATAAAATGGAAATAACATAATGATAATAATTAAAATTGACATAACAATTCTTGAAATTGTTAATTTAGTAGGTATATTCATAATTAACTCCTCCACTACTTAATTCTTGATTTATTATTGGTTCTTTTGGTTCGAATAATTTCATTAATATCAATAATAAGATAATCACTATTGATAAAGCTCCTATAAAAATTAATAAACCTTTTACATTAAACTTTTTCTTTCTTATTTTTGTATAAGGGGAATGAATAGTTTTTTTAGCTTCTTCATTAGCCTTTTTTTCAGCTTCTAAAATATCTGATAGAGAAATTTTAGAAGTATGCTCAAACATAAAATCATTAAATTCATCTGCTACTTTCTCTGGATCAAGTCCAAGATATTTAGCATAAGCTTTTATTTTTGTTTTTAAACTAAGAACATCTTTAAACGCTCTTATATTACCTTCTTCAATATTTTCTAAGTCATCTTTTGAAATATCTAAATCTTCAGATGCTTCCTCTAATCCTACACTATTAGACTCTCTTTGTTCTTTTAAATACTCTCCTAAATCTTTCAAGACAACACCTCTTTAATTGAAAAAAATAGTACTTTATAAGCCATGTTCTGTTCCTATTACTAGGCGACAAACATTTATCTACCATTACTGGTCCTTAACTCCGTTTGATTCCTTCGTTAAAGCTCCCCTACCAAATTTGGGTTTCTCGCTCGTGGGGTTTACCGCGTTCCACTTCATCTATTTCTAGAATATTCGTCACTATGGCACTTTACGACTACTCTAATCATATCAATTTGACTTAGATTATTTCATCTCCGTTAGAAATTTCTACCTAAGGTTATTTTTTCCCTTAGCACGAACACTAAGAACATCTCAGTTCTTGCGAGCATGGACTTTCCTCTATATATTGCTATATAGCGTTTGTCAAAGTACTATTCTTCTTCTTTTCCGTATACTATTTTTTCAAGTTGTGATAATCTTCTAATAACATCTACATTAGTAACTTCTTTACTATCACTGCTCTTAGCAATCTCAATACTCATTTTTAAATTACGAATTTCTTGTTTTAATTTCATAATTTCTTCAAGTAATGACTCTTTTTCTTTCTCACTATCTTTTAAAAGTTCAATGAATTGTTCATAATCTCCAATAACGACATCTAGAAATTGATCTACTTCTTTTAGTCTATACCCTCTAGTATCTATTTTAAATTCTTTTTCTAGTATATCCTGTGGAGTTAAGGTTATCTTATTTTGATACATAAATTTCACCAATCCCTTACTTTTATATTATCACAAAATTTGTATATTTTGTCAACCAATACTCTTTATTTCTTATATCCTCTTTTAGTTACTCTATTTCGATAAATCAATCTAGAAATCATCACATTTTCACTAATTCTATTCATAACATCTATTACGTTTTCTCTTATCATAATATCCTCCTTGAATAAATATATAATAAATTAATTCTTCTTGCCTTAATTTCGACAAAACTAGATAAAAAATGTCATTTTTGAACTCTTTTACAAAATGATAAAAAATATAGAAAAAAATAGGAATATATAGTATAATTTAATATAGGTGGTTTTATGAAATACCCTAGTGGAATAAAATTAAATACAACTAAGAATATCACTTATGATAATAGGGGTATGAATTTAGAAGAAGATATTAATATTACTAATAGATATTATATTGATAACAACATTGCTTTTATCTATAAAAAACCTACCCCCATTCAAATAACAAAAGTAGAGTTTTCTAGAAATAATGCTATCATTAAAGAAGCTTATTTTAAAGAACCATCTACTACTGATTATAATGGATTATATAAAGGTAAATATATAGATTTCGAAGCAAAAGAAACGGAATCAAAAACTTCTTTCCCCTTAAAAAATATTCATAAACACCAAATCAATCATATAAAAAATATTGTTAATAATAATGGTATAGCTTTTGTTATTGTTAGATTTAATAAATTAAATAAAACATTTCTATTATTAGGAGAAGATTTAATCCATTTTATAACTAATAATGATAGAAAATCTATTCCATTAGATTTTTTTAACAAAAATGCATATTTAATTGAAGAAAAATATTCGCCTAGAATCGATTATTTAAAAATAATTGATCTATTATATGGAGGTAAAAATGAAAACAAATAAGAATAATAAGTCGGGAATAAAATATACCAACAAAAAAACTCGTTCAAAAACTACATCTAAAAGCAGTAAATCTTTTGATATAAATAAATTTGATAAAAATAGTATCATTTATATAATTATTGGTTTAATTTTATTAATTGTACTGTTAAAATTTATCGGTGTAGTATTTACAATTATCATGATTGTAGGTATTATCTTAATTTTATTCCTATCTAATTTATTTAAAAAATTACGTAATAAGAAGAAAACTAGATTACTAGTAAACATTTTATTGATTATTTTCTTAATTTTATGTATTGCTGGATGCGTTCTAGCTGGAGTATTCTTCTTCTATGTAGTAAGTAAAGCTCCTGAATTTGATGTGTCAAAACTAGAACGTTCTGAGTCAACAATTCTTTATGATATGAATAATAACGTTTTTAGTGAACTTGGAACAGAAAAAAGAGAAGAAATTAGTTATGATAAATTAAGTCAATCCTTTATTGATGCCCTAATTGCAACAGAGGATTCTAGATTTTTTCAACATAACGGATTTGATGCAGCAAGATTCTTAAAAGCATCCCTAGGTCAAGTGGCAGGAAATAGTAGTGCTGGTGGTGCTTCTACTCTTTCAATGCAAGTTGTAAAAAATAGTTTCACTGATGCAAAATTAGATTCTGGTTTTGAAGGAATTGTTCGTAAGTTTACTGATATATACCTTGCTGTATTCAAATTAGAAAAAACTTACAGTAAACAAGAAATAATAGAATTTTATGTAAATATTCATTATATGGGGTCTGGTGCTTATGGTGTTGAGCAAGCTGCTCAAACCTACTTTGGAAAATCAGCTAGCCAGTTAAATCTTTCAGAGTCTGCACTACTTGCTGGATTATTCCAATCACCAAATACGTATGACCCATTTAAAAATCCTGAGAAAGCTACTGAGAGAAGAAAAGCAGTTCTTAACTTAATGGTTACTCATGGTTATATAACTCCTGAAGAAAGAGATATGGCTAATTCCATTCCGGTTACTAGTCTATTAATTGCAAATAGTGGAAGGAGTAATGCTTATCAATCATACATTGACCAAGTAGTAGATGAAATTCAAGATAGATATGGTGTTAATCCATATAATACTCCTATGCTAATTTATACTAATATGGATACTACGAAACAAGCTGGTATGGATGCAATATTTAACGGAACTTCTTATTCTTGGGTTGATAATGTAGTTCAAGCAGGTGTTGCTGTAATTGATGTTGATACCGGTAAAATTGTAGCTATAGGTAATGGAAGAAATAAAACTGATGCTCTTACTTTAAATTATGCTAGTGGAATTAAAAGGCAAATTGGATCAACCGCTAAACCATTGTTTGATTATGCTCCAGGTATGGAATATAATAACTGGTCTACTTATACAATGTTCGAAGATAAAGAATATTATTATTCTTCTGGTCAGCCAATAAGAAACTCTGACCGTACTTATATGGGATGGATGACTTTAAGACGTGCCTTAGCTCTATCTAGAAACGTCCCTGCTCTACAAGCATTCCAACAAGTAGATAACAAAAAAATAACTGAATTTGTTACTAATTTGGGTATTACTCCTGAAATAGATAAATATGGTAATATTCATGAAGCACATTCTATCGGAGCATTTACTGGTTCTAACGCCTTAGAAATGGCCGCTGCTTACGCTGCTTTCTCTAATGGTGGAACATATTACGAACCTTATACAGTAAATAAAGTTGTATTTAGAAATACTGGTGAAGAGGATGAATATAAACCAGAAGCTGTAGAAGCTATGAGTGATTCAACAGCATTTATGATTACTGAATGTTTAAAAGCCGCTGTTACTTCAGGTTTAAGTAGTGGTGCTAGAATCGAAGGTGTTAATGTTGCCGCTAAAACTGGTACTACTAACTATCCAGAAGATTTAATCAATGACAAAGGTTTGCCTAACAACATTGTAAGCGATGCTTGGATTGTTGGATACGATCCGGAATATTCTATTGGTGTATGGTATGGATATCCAGAACTAGATGCAACATATAATTTACCACAATTAGAAGCAGTTAATGAAAGAGCTCGTTTATTTAAAGCTGTGGGTAATATCGTATTTAATAAAAATTATCAAGACTTTAAAGTTCCTAGTAGCGTTGTTTATTCAGCTGTAGAACTTGGCTCTAATCCAGCTGCATTACCTAGTGATGATACTCCTCAAGACATGATTACCTATGAATACTTTAAAGCTGGAACTGAACCAACAGAAGTTTCTACAAAATACTCTAAATTAAAAAATGTTACTAATTTATCAGTAACATATAACCCTACTACTTTAACCGTTAACATGACTTGGTCTAAAGCTAATAAAACAAATGCTAAAGATGAATATGGTAACTTTGGATATAAAATATATAAAGATGGTAGTTATTTAGGATTTACAGAAGATAATTATTTCATTATTTCTGATGAAGATGACCCATTTGGAACTTATAAAGTAGTAACATCATTTGAAGATTATAGTGGAATGGACAGTAGTGGTGCTACTTTCACTCTAGATGAAGGAGCTGCATATACAGCTGAATTCTTAGTACCAAATGCTAGAACCTATGCTATCGGAAGTGACATAGATAGTTGGGATAAAAATCCATCATCTAGTGACATCCGATTGTATAAAAATGGTGAAGCTTTGGATGACTTTAGAGCTATCATATCAATAAAAAATTCTAATGGTGATACTGTTGGAAACATAACGACGAATACCAAAGAAGTTTATACTATTACTTATAGAATTACTTATGATTCTGAAGATGTCGCAACTATATCTAGAAAAGTAACGATAGAGTAATTTACTCTATCGTTTTTTTTACATAAAAAAATGACATATTATCATAAATATAGAACCTATAAAAAAATATTTAGTAGTTCTTGATATATCGTTATATTTTAATGAAGCTGGTAATAACTCATAAATAGCTATCGATATCATAATTCCTGCTATAATGGCAAATAAAATACTCATTACAAATTCGTTCATATAAGGTGCTAAAAATAAATAAGCTATTATAGCTCCAATTGGTTCTGAAATACCAGATATAAAAGTAAATAATAAAGATTTAAATTTACTTTTAGTACTGTAATAAATAGGAACAGAAATGCTTATTCCTTCTGGAATATTATGTAGCGTTATCGCTAAAGCTAGGGATAAACCTAATTGTATATCTTTAGTAGAAGTCATAAAAGTAGCGATTCCTTCTGGTACATTATGTAAAATAATTGCTATCATGGAAATAATTCCTACTTTAAACAAGCCCTTATCATTTATTTTATTGGAAAAATTAATATCAGGAATATATTTATTAATCAACATAGATACTGCTATTCCTAAAACAATAAAAATTAACGATAATAAAATAGCTGGAATTAAATAATAAATATTTAAAAATCCACTAATAGAACTAGGAATAAGGTCGGTAAAACTAATCGTTAACATTACTCCTGCAGCAAACGCAAGAGATGCACATATTATTTTTTCATTATTCTTAACTTTAAAAAAGATTAAAATAGCACCTAACATTGTAGATAATCCAGCCATCGATGTAATTAAAAAGCTATATTCAATATTACTCATATATTATCACCTATTTAAATATATGAAGAAATATCATTTAAATACAAAAAAGGATTGTTATCTTTTGAACAATCCTTTTATTTTTCTTAACAATTTATAAACTTTATTGAAAGAAGATACTTCTAATTCAAACTCCCCTATATATTCAATTACATTACCACCAAAGCCTTTTTTAAATTCATAAACACCATAATACTTATTTTTTGGATCAAAATCACCTGTAATACCATAAAAATTACAATACTTAAATCCTTCTTTATAAGCATCCTCAATATGTTTTTCATACATCTGATATTTAGGAGTAAAATCCTTATAATCCACTAGAACTCCACTAGATAGAGTTAAATATTCATTGCCAGAACGAATGGATAATAAACATCCAATATCTTTTCCTTTAGGATTCTCTTCTTTAAATTTTTCTGCACGTTTTAATTCTTTTTCATACTTTTCAATAAGAGCATCAGAAGTTTTTTTCTGATTTCTTAATTTATTTCCAACATTATCTTTATCAAATTTTAAAGTGATTTCTTTATTTTTTACTTTTTCATCTTCTAGTAACTTTTTAGTGTGTTCTAAATAAACATCAGGGTTTAAATATGCTATATAAATAGTCATTAAATCTTTCATATTTTTATACATTTTTTTATAGTAATCTAAGCTTCGATAAAAGAAATCTTTTCTTTTTGCGGTAATTTCAAATATTTCGGTCATGACATTTAAATCATCAATATGCCCTACTCTTACTTGCAGTCCTTTTTTATAAGTAGATTCTATATTTTTTCTAGTACTTTTAGAAAATTTACTCTTCTTAGTTTCATAATCTTCATCTAATTCTAGTAAATATGCCCATCTAGCTTGTCTTGTTTCCAAATAAGTATTAAATCCAAAATGTTTAAAACCTAATTTTTTTAAATTATTTACAGATAAATCATCCCCATTACCTAATATATCTCCATCACTACTGCGCTTACGATAAATAACATTCGGATCAATTGTTAAAGTAAATCCATGATGATTTTTAATATATTTTTTTAATTCAGTAACAAAAAAACTTAATAAATCAAAATCATGATAATCTACAATTAACCCACGTGGAGCATAAAACATTGATTTATTTAAAATAGTTTTCGATTCTAAAAGAAGCGATGCTGCTACAACCTTTTTATTTTTTTTTATTCCTACCAGATGAACAATATCACCATACTCTTTTTTTAAATGGCCCAATTCTACTGATTGCATAAAAGAAGATTGACTGTTAGAATCATAAAATTTTCTATATTCTTCTTCATTTAAAACAACAAATTCCATAAGTAATCACCTCTATTGTAATATTTATATTATTAATATTAACAAAAAATAGAAAAGAAATCTATTTTCTTACTTTACAAATATCCTTTAATTTACAATTAGCACAATTAGGAGATACTGCTTTACAATAGTATCTACCAAATAAAACTAATTGATGATGACGTTTTGACCAATTTTCTTTAGCAAATTTCTTCATTAATTTCTTTTCTATTTTAGTAACATCATCGTTTTTATTCGCTAAATTTAGTCTTTTGCTAACTCTTGCTACATGAGTATCAACAGCAATAGCTGGAACATCAAATAAATTGCTTAAAACAACATTAGTGGTTTTTCTTCCAACACCAGGCATCTTTTCTAACGAAGCTCTGTCATTAGGTACTTTGCCATTGTATTCCTTTAATAAAATATTGGCTATTTCTTTTACAAAAACAGCTTTTTTATGAAAAGTTCCAATTGGTTTTATAATTTCCATAATATCATTAACATCTGCTTTACTTAACTCTTCTAAACTAGGATATTTATCAAATAAAATACTAGTTACACTATTAACTCTTTTATCGGTTGTTTGAGCACTTAATACTACCGCAATTAATAACTCATAATCCTTATTATAATTTAATTCACATTTGGGATTAGGGAACAATTCATCTAAATAATTTTCTATCTTCTCTACCACTACTCATCATCCTCTAACCAATTATATTCAAAAACTTCTAATTTTTCTTCTTTTTTTTCTTTGTGTTGAACACGATTTTTTGAAACATCTTCAGGAGTCTTTATTCCTTTTTTATTCCACTCATATAGAATTTTATCAATATAACGTAAATTACTTACACCATTAAAAGTTGCTTCTTTTAATGCCTCTTTTATTAAATCCGAAGATATTCCACTATCGATCCAAGCTTTTACTATTTCATATTCAATTGGACTTAAAGTTCTACCAAACTCTTCTTCAATCGTCCTAAAAATAGTAACTTCTTCATCTTTCTCTTGACTATTTAAATCATCAATAATTAGCATACTTATCTTTTGATAAAAATTATCTAAAGAAATGTATTCTTCCATAATATTCTTATCATTCTTAACTACTTCTAAATCAATCAATTTATTATCAGTTAATTTACTAATTAGACTCATTACATCCTTGATATCTATTCCTAAATCTTCTTCAATAATATTAGGGTTGAAAATTATTTTCTCACCTTGATTATATAAATACATTAAAAAAACAAATTCTTCTAAATTAACATTCAATTTAGAATAACACTTATATAAATATAAAGGTATAACAATATTCTTCGATTTAAGAATATCTATTACTTTTTTATTTTTCATATAATCCCCCCCCTAATAATTATGTACTATATAATCTTTTAAAACATCATTATTATTTTCTAATTCATTATTTAAAATCAATGTTGTAATATCATTATAAATATTTTTTAAGTATGAGCCTCCACTTCTATTTAAAATTTTCATTATTTCTTCACTTGTAATATTGATATCATGTTTATTAGTAATAGGTAGCATTTCAAATTTATTAGCAATTTTCTTTTTATCTATTCCTTTAATACTTCCAGCAATGCTATTCACATATAAACCATATTGATATAATACTTCATTGTCTAAATTATTTTTCTTTAACGCTTCTCGTATTTTTTTTATTAATTCCAATTCATTTTTAGAAAATGGATAGTTAGGACTTATGTCTAAAGAGGCCCAAATTCCCATAATATCTACATTTAATTTTATTTCATCAAGATTATATATTTCTAGTTCGTGATCAAGATCTAATTCTTTTAATAAAGAAACCCCATATTTAGCATTAGAACTTGAAAATATCTTATCCAATTCTTCACGTTTACGTTGATAAGACAACTTACGCAAATAACTTTTCGTAAGTTTAATTGCTTCTTTTACTTCGTCACTTAACTTAAAATTAAGAATAGTAGCAAATCTTATTGCTCTTAAAATACGTAATGAATCTTCTTCAAATTTATGATAACTATTACCTACTGTTTTAATTTCTTTTTTATCTAAATCCTCTTTACCGTTTAATAAATCAATAATTTCTCCATTACTATTCATACATATCGTATTAATAGTAAAATCTCTTCTTTTCAAGTCTTCCAATAAATCATCAATATATTCAAATTCAATAGGTTTACGATTATTAATATAAGTTAATTCTCTTCTAAAAGTTGTAATTTCAAATCTAGTATTATGAACAAAAACAGTAACTGAACCATATTCTACTTTTGGTATAAAAATATCATTAAATATTTGTTTAATATCCATAGGAGTAGCATCAGTAGCTATATCGACATCTAATGATTCTCGACCTAATAAATAATCTCTTACGAAACCTCCAACAATATAAGCTTTAAATCCATGTTCTTCTATTTTATTTAGTACTTTTAACGATGTATTTAACATAGAATTCCTCCTTTATCATTATACCAAATTTCTATATAAAGTTAAAGCCCAAAAAAAACAGAGTTTGGTAACTCTGATTTTTATAATATTAGTTAACTGCGTCTTTTAATGCTGATCCAGCTTTAAATGTAACAGCGTTTCTTGCAGCAATTTTAACTGTTTCACCAGTTTGTGGATTACGTCCTTCACGAGCAGCTCTTTTTGAAACAGCGAATGTTCCAAATCCTACTAATGGTACTTTATCTCCTTTAACTAATGCTTCAGTGATAGTAGCAAATGTAGCATCGATTGCTCTTGTAGCATCTGCTTTTGTTAATCCAGCAGCAGTTGCAACAGCTTCTACTAATTCTGCTTTTTTCATAATATTATTACCTCCGTATTTTCATTTTAAGCACTATATGCTTACATATATAAAATACCATGTTTTTAATACAAAAGCAATGATTTTATGATTATTTTACAGTGATTTTATTAAATTACTATTGCAATCAAATTATTCGATCCCTTATTTACCACTTTACTTAAAATATTACTTAATTTATAACGTACATTATCAGGCATTAATGAAATTTTGGATTGTATTCCTTCCTGAACAATCACATCTAAACTACGACCAAAGATCTCGCTTTTCCAAATATTAGATGGATTCGTTTCATAATCTTTCATTAAATAATTGATAAGTTCTTTGCTTTGTCCTTCACTACCAATGATCGGTTCAAAAGTTGACTGAACATCTACTCTAATCATATGAATAGAAGGTGCTACTGCTTTTAATTTAACGCCATAACGTGAACCTTGTTTAATAATCTCAGGTGTATCTAATTTCATATCGTTTAATGTTGGAGATGCTACCCCATAACCTGTTTGTTTCACCATTTTTAAAGCATATTTAATTTGATCATATTCGGTCTTTGCTTCATTATACTCTTGGAATAGTGATAATAATTCTGCTTTATTTCTAACATCAATCTTAATGATATCTTTTAATACTTTATTATATAGTTCAGCGGGAGCCTCTAGTGATACAATTACCTCACCTGTTGCAGGATCAACATTAGATAAATAAGCTTTTTCAATATTTTCATTACCTAAGAAGTGTTTAGTAATATTTTCAATATCACGTAATTTATCTACTTCTACGATACTTTCTTTAATACTATCAATATAACTTTGTTTAATTGGATTCTTACTATTTAAAATAGCAATCCACTCAGGCATATTAACTTTTACTTCCAAAATAGGAAATTCATATAGCGCTTCTCTTAAAATATTATATATATCTTTTTCTGTCATAGATTCAATACTAATAGGCATTACTGGTACATTATGTTCTTCCTTTAATGATTCGGCAAGTCTTTCCGTCTCAGGTAGTGTTGGATGTGTTGAATTTAATAAAACAATAAATGGTTTTCCTAATTCTTTTAGTTCTCTAATCACTCTATTTTCTGCTTCTAAATAATCATTTCTACTAAATTCTCCAATAGATCCATCCGTAGTTACTACAATACCAATAGTCGAATGATCTTTAATTACTTTTTCAGTACCTAATTCTGCTGCTTCAACAAAAGGAATTTCTTCGTTATACCAAGGACATTTAACCATGCGAGGACCATTTTCATCCTCTGCTCCTTTAGCATTATCGATGACATAACCTACACAATCGATTAATCTAATATTACAACTAAAATCATCTATTTCTACTTTTGCTGCTGTATTAGGAACAAATTTAGGTTCAATAGTCATAATAGTTTTTCCACTAGAACTTTGTGGAATTTCATCTAATGCTCTTTTTCTTTCATATTCATCTTTAATATTAGGAACAACTAATGTCTCAATTACTTTTTTTATAAAAGTACTCTTTCCAGTTCTAACCGCTCCTACTACTCCAAGATAAATATCTCCCCCTGTACGTTCAGCGATGTTTTTAATTATTTCATGTTTATCCATAATATTTACCCACTCTCTTTTTCATTTTCATTTAAATATATGATAAAAAAAGAAAGTTATACCAAATAAAAATAGTGAATAATCACTATTTATAACATTTCATCTAAATTTTTAGGTACATTATCCTTGACAATAGCATCAATTATTTTATTAGTCTTCTCCTGGCTAACCTCTTTGCCTGCAACTTGAGATATCTCCTTTATTAACTCCCTTAAAACTTTTTCATCCTTCATATTAGAATTTTGAACTTTAGATGCCAAAGACATAATAGTTTCTTTATTAACATTAGTTTTTTTCTCTACTTTATTGAAAAAAGAATCACCAAACATAAAAAACCTCCTACATAATTATATGTAAGAAGTTCTATTTTGTTATTCACTACGATTTTTAAATTGTAAAATTATTGGAGTTCCTTCTAATTCAAAATTTTCTCTTAATTTATTTTCCAAGTATCTCTCATATGAAAAATGCACTAAGTTTTTATTATTAACATGAAAAGTAAATTTAGGAGGCTTAATCCCCGTTTGATTTACATAATATATTTTTAATCTTCTTCCTTTATAAGAAGGAGGTAAATTTAATAAATAAGCGTCTTGTATCACATCATTAATAACACTTGTTTTTATTTCTCTTTTAATATTTTCACTAACCTTTAAAACCTCTGGCATAATAGTGTGAACTCTTTTTTTAGTTAGTGCAGAAGTAAAGATAACGGGAACATAAGATAAAAATTGAAATTCACTACGTACTTCTTTTAAATATTCCTTAATAGTTTTTTTATCTTCTACTGTATCCCATTTATTAACTACTAAAATAAGACCTTTACCTTTTTCTAAAACATATCCTGCAATATGTTTATCATGCTCTATTATTCCTTCTTCAGCATTGATAACTAATAAACAGATATCACTACGGTCGATTGCTTTCATGCTTCTTAATAGGCTATATTTTTCAACATTTTCATATATTTTACCTTTTTTACGCATTCCAGCAGTATCAATTACTACAAACTCTTCTTTTTGATAAGTTAGTACTGTATCAATAGCGTCTCTTGTAGTTCCTGCTACATTGCTCACAATAACTCTATCTTCATTTAACATAGCATTAATCAAGCTACTTTTTCCTACATTAGGACGACCAATAACAGAAAATTTTAATCTTTTATCTTCTTTTTCTTCTTTCTCGTTCAAATCTCTAGTTACCTCATCCATAAGTTCAATAAAACCTATTCCATGTTCTCCACTAACTGGTATATAAATATCAAAACCAAGTTCATAAAAGTCATAAATGTGATCTTCCGCTTTCTTATTATCCACTTTATTAATCGCTACAATGACCTTCTTCTTACTTTTTCTTAAAATATCTCTTACAATTAAATCATTAGATGTTAATCCTTCTTTTCCATCTACAACAAATACTACTACATCTGCCTCATTAATAGCTATTTCGGCTTGCATTTTAATCTCATCATTAAATTTTTCTAAGGAAGCATCAATACCTCCAGTATCAATAACATTAAATCGATAGTTTTTATAACTAGCCTCACTATAAATCCTATCTCTAGTAACCCCTGGAGTATCTTCAATAATAGATATTTTCTTACCTACTATTTTATTAAAAATTGTACTTTTACCTACATTGGGTCTTCCAACTAACGCTACTACTGGTAATTTCATAATATCACTTCCTTTCTACTAAAAAAGATGTCTTAAACATCAATTATTTCTTTTGCATCATTTTAACTAATTGATTATGTACATCGTTCCTTATTAATAAATAACTACTGTCTTTCCCTCCCATTGAAGCTTGGTTACCCACATAGTTTTTTAACAAATTAAAATATCCTTTATCAGTAAAAGTCCCTATTTCTCTTATTCTTAATTTAGAAATAGTAACATAATTATCTAAAAAGGCACTACGATTTTCTAATTTTTTACCATGATAACTATCAAATTTAGTTATATCTTCATCCTTAACTGAATAATAAAAACCATCTTGTACTTCTTTTGTTAATGTTATTCCTTTGTAATTGTATGGATTCTCACTTATAATTACAAGTGGATCTTTAATATTATTAGCTAAAACTATCTTACCAATTCTACTCAAAATACCACCTTCAAACAGTCGTAATTATAACATGTTTACACTAGGTTGTCAAATTGTACCATCTTTGTTTTAAAGATTTATGATTAATTTGTGATAATGTCTTAAGTGTTAACTTGCGAAAATGTCTCAATACTATATAATACTCCACTGAGGTGGAAATATGAGAAAGGTAGAATTAAGAATGAATGAACAAGAGAAATACGAA
>CALVYX010000086.1 GCA_944372315.1 uncultured Bacilli bacterium | reverse complement strand
TTATTTCAAGAATTTGTTTTTGATCTTTTGTATTTTCCTCTAATAAAATTATAACCTCTGACAAAAGTGATGTATTTTTATCTATTGACTCTAATAATTCAATCATACGTTCTTCTCTTGTGACACTATCATAATATCTTTGTTCCTTTTTTTCATAAATTGCATTTTGCAACATTATTTCTGTTTCAATTCTTTCTTGCATATTATCAAAAGCATTAACTATTGGTGAAAAATTAATTTGTTCATTCATAATACATACCTCCATAAATATTAAGGTAGTGTGAATAGTTTACTACACTACCCATAACTTTTTCACAATTAAATCTTCAGAATGTAAATTATTATTTTTACCCAATAATAAATTCTCATAAAACTTAATTAAATAACTTTTATCTTCTTTAATATTCAAATAATTATTAAAATAATTACTCCTAACTAATGCATTTCTAAAATACACTGATTTATCTTTAAATAATGAGTTATCCACAGTATAACCTAAACTTATTAAATATTTTTCGATAAATACGGCAGTTGTTCTTGTATTGCCTTCCCTAAAGGGATGGACCTGCCATATATTAGAAGAAAAATTAGTAATATTTTTAATAACTTCTACAATAGTCATATCTTTATAATTTTTATCTTTTTCCATAGCTATATCATACTCTAGTGATTCAGTTAAAGTTTTACAGTCTCCATAAGCTACTGAATCATTATTTAAAATTTTTTCATGTTTAGAAAAGTCGACATTTCTAAACTCTCCAGCAAATTCATAAACATCTTGAAATAAGTACTTATGAATATATTTTAGATAGTCTACTGATAAATCAAAATTATCTTTTTCTAACAACTCGACAATTCTCATAGACACAAAATCACATTCTAATTCATTATGATTAATACTATCTCGCTTATCCTTTTCAATATAATATTTTTTTAAACTTTGTTCTACCTCTTCTAAAGAAAGCTGTCCTAAAACATTTTTCTCACTAATTTGCTTTAAATATTTAGAAGGTTTTAAATTATCTACCTCTTGCAGGCCTATTGCCATATCCCACTGTAATTGTTTTTTATAACCTTTAGGCTTTACTTCTTCTTGATAAAAATTCATACTAGAATCTAATTCTTTTTCACTCATATATTATCACCTAACTATAACCAGTATATCACAAAAATTAACAAAAAACGAGCCTAATCAAATGATTAAACTCGGAATTATCTTTATGGGGCGATGAGTATCATCTTTTAAAATAATTAAGTAAAAATCGATTCCTTGTGGTGTATGTTAGCTCTGATTGAAGATAATTGCAAGACTAATTTTTATTTAACATTATTTTTTGGAATTTCTACTAAAACCTTGTTTTTTATTTTTGTTATTATCGGAGTATATAAATCCACTTCTTCTTCAGGAGTAGTTAATGATATTATTAAAGAATATCTAATCTTTTTATCATAACATTTCATACTTTTTCTTTCCTTCCACCAGCCGGAAGAAGGAAACACTGCTATAAAGTTGGATGTAGATAACTCGGCACCACTACCAATCCATAAATCAGAGTGAATCGATCCAACATTTCTATTATTTGGCCCTAATAACCAGTTTGCTGAAGAATTTTTAACTTCTATGGATTCATTTTCCTCTTCATCAATAATTTTTGAAATTTTTTTAAGAAATTCATCACGATTCGAATTGCCATTTACTTCAAATCTTAAATTGCAAGATGGATACCTATATTTATCTTTCCATCCAATACTACCTGGACTTGGTTCAATAAAATATGATAAAGTTACTCTCATTTCTACTTTTTTATCAAATAATTCCTCCAAAACTTCTTTAGGCCATGGCAGTTCATGTATATTCATGTCTTTTGTTTTAACCCGTCCTTCTTCTAATTTAAAAGGTTGTATTTCTGACTGAATTATTAAATTAACACTGTTATTAGAACATTGTATTGCTTTATTTAAATTCGGGACGCCATAGCCACATGTCCTTAATAAAAGTCTATAATCATTTTTTCTGTTACCTAACAAAAATTGTTTTTTCATTTCTGATGTCCATGAAGCTGAATGAACCATTAAGGCTCTAATTGTTTCTGGCCACGCTTGATCATACATTCTTTGAAGTTGAATAGCCATATTGGTTGCCAAAGCGGTTGCACAACTAGTACCAGAAAAATTTGTAAATTGGCTTTCTTGTGGTCTATAATATGTCGTTATATTTTCTAATTCTGAAATCTGATATGGCTTATGATCCTTATCTTCAACCATATTACCACCTTCGAATAAAACTTCGGGTTTTATAGGCCATTTATTATCCCAAATTACAGATGTCCTACTATAAGGCGATAGTCCACCTCTAGGTGCAACAATTTTATACTCAGGATATCTAGTAACACTAAAATCTACAACATCTGTATATGCTCCGACGGTTAATGCATTCCATGATTGAGCAGGGCTTTGTATAGTTGCTAATTTATTTCCTTCTGGATAATTTGGCTGCTGCGTATTACCTGCAGATACAAGAATTAACTTTCGAATCTCATCAATACTTCCTGAAGTTGATTCATCTAT